>JAGXHB010000144.1 GCA_024636425.1 Roseobacter sp. | reverse complement strand
GGCACGCCGGCCTGCCGCCGCTCGCCGGCTTCCGCTTTCCAGAACGCCTCTTCCTCTCCGGCAAGAATGGCGCGGATGACGGGGTGATCGGGTTGATATGTCTGCAACAGGGCCGCGCCCGGTGCCTCTGCCCGGCCTGCGCGGCCCGCGACCTGACGCATCAGCTGAAACGTCCGCTCTGCCGCGCGCAGGTCCGATCCCATCAGCCCCAGATCGGCATCAATCACGCCCACCAATGTAAGGTTGGGAAAGTTGTGTCCCTTGGCCACAAGCTGGGTGCCGATGATGATGTCGGCAGCGCCCTCTGCGATGCCCGCGATCTCGGCTTTCAGCGCTCTCGCAGACCCGTACATGTCGGAGCTGAGCGTGGCGACCCGCGCCTGCGGCCACAGTACTGCGGCCTCCTCGCCCAGCCGCTCCACTCCCGGTCCGACAGCGGCCAGCTTACCTTCCGCATTGCAGGACGGGCAGGCTTCGGGCATCGGCTTGCTTTCGCCGCATTGATGGCAGACCAGCCGCTTGAGGAAGCGGTGCTCCACCATGCGGGCGTCACAATGATCGCACCCGATCTGGTGCCCGCACGCCCGACACAGCGTCACAGGGGCATAGCCACGACGGTTGATGAACAGCATTGCCTGCTCGCCGCGTTCAAGGCGTTTGTCGACCTCGGCGCGCAGGGTCGGCGACACCCATTTGTCGCTGGGCAGCCCTTCGGCGCGCATGTCGATCGCACCCATTTGCGGCATCACAGCAGGGCCAAACCGCGAAGTCAGCTCGATCCGCGTGTATTTGCCGGCTTCCGCATTGGCCCAGCTTTCAAGGCTTGGTGTGGCCGATGCCAGCACCACCTGCGCGCCGCAGATGGATGCGCGCAGCACGGCCATGTCGCGGGCGTTATAAAGCACACCCTCTTCCTGTTTGTAGGATGTGTCGTGTTCTTCGTCCACGACGATCAGGCCAAGGTTCTGGAATGGCAAGAACAGCGCCGAGCGCGCACCGATCACCACCTGCGCCTGCCCCTGCCCCACCATGCGCCAGATGCGGCGGCGTTCGGTCATGGTGGCACCGGAATGCCATTCGGCAGGCTTTGCGCCAAAACGCGCTTCGACCCGGTGCAGAAACTGTTCAGTCAGTGCGATCTCCGGCAGCAGTACCAGCGCTTGGCGGCCCGCCTTTAACGCAGCGGCCACGGCTTCCAGATAGACTTCGGTTTTGCCCGATCCGGTGACACCGCGCAGCAAGGTCGTGCCATAGCTGCCCGAAGCCACAGCCTTTGATAACAGATCTGACGCAGCGGCCTGATCCTCGGTAAGGTCTTTGCTGGGCAGGCTGGGGTCCATCCGCGCGAAGGGCACATCGCGGGGGCTGTCCTGCTCGAGGATTGCATCCTGCGCGACCAGCCCCTTGATGACCGACGGGGTAACACCGGACAACTCAGCCAGTTCCTTGAGAGTAAAGGACAGATCACCGTATGCGGCAAGTGTGTCCAGCACGCGGCGGCGGGCGGGCGTCATCCGGTCGGGGTCGGACGGTCCGCGACGGTAGATCTTGCGCATGGACGGCGGGTCGCCAAGGCCGGGCGCGCGGGTTGCCAGCCGCAGCATCGCAGGCATCGGCGTCAGGGTATAGGCCGCCGCCCTCGTCAGAAATGCGCGCAATTCCTCGCGCATGGGGGCCGCGTCAAGCACGCGGATGACCGACCGGATTTTCGACAGATCATAATCGCCTTGTCCCGCCCCCCAGACGACACCCGTCACCTTGCGCGGCCCCAACGGCACCTCGACGAAAGCACCCAGATGACAGCCGCCTTCGGGTGCCTTATAGTCAAGGGCACGCCCCAAAGGCTGCGTCGTCAGCACCGCCACCAGCGCGCCTTGATCAAAGAATTCAGGAGAAATCAAACGAGGTTCCGCTTTGCTGGTTTCGGGAATAAGGGTTTCGGCAGTACGCATGATGCGCTAAAGCCGTTGCCAACAGACATAGCCACTTGGCTGACCCATTCCAACCTGCCACCTACTCTTACAGGGAAACCACATCATGAAATTTTTCGTAGATACCGCTGACATCGACGCCATTGCCGAACTGAACGATCTGGGCATGGTCGACGGCGTCACGACCAACCCGTCGCTGATCCTGAAATCGGGCCGCAACATCCTTGAGGTTACCAAAGAGATTTGTGATCTGGTGGATGGCCCCGTCTCTGCCGAAGTGGTTGCGTTGCAAGCCGACGACATGATTGCCGAAGGCCGCAAACTGGCCGAGATTGCCGACAACATCACCGTCAAGCTGCCGCTGACCTGGGATGGCCTCAAGGCGTGCAAAGTACTTTCGGGCGAGGGCAAGATGGTCAACGTGACCCTGTGTTTCTCCGCCAATCAGGCGCTGATCGCAGCCAAGGCCGGGGCTACCTTCATTTCGCCTTTCATCGGGCGTCTGGACGACATCAACCTCGACGGTATGGACCTTATTCAGGACATCCGGACGATTTACGACAACTACGGGTTTGAAACGCAGATCCTTGCCGCATCGATCCGGACGGTGAACCATGTGCTGGACGCGGCACGCATCGGTGCGGACGTGATGACCGCCCCGCCGGAAGTGATCAAGAAGCTGGCGGCGCATCCGCTGACCGACAAGGGCCTCGAGCAGTTCATGTCCGACTGGAAGAAAACCGGCCAGAACATCCTCTGATCCCTCGCGTCAGTCATGATCCTTGCGGGGGCTGCCATCCAGCAGCGCCCGCAGAAATGACGGGCTGAGCGGGAAAAGACGGTTTGCCTGTTCCGGCTGAGGGGGCGGGGCTTGATCCATCCTCTGATCTGATCGCTGCGACGCGTCACCTGTCACGAGAATTTAACGCTATTTTAACGGGCGGGGCAGCAAACTCTGGCCTCCCGCACAAAAAACAGGCGCAAGAACAAAAGAAAATTGCAGATTTTGACGGGTCTGCATGGTAAGACACTCAAAATAAAAACGAGACGAGCATGAGCAGCAGCCACAAAATCGAAGACTCCCTTCGGGAAGCGATTATCTCGCAACCCGACGTCATTCTGGATGACAGCGATGTTATGCAGGCCCTGATCGCCGCCAATGAACGCGCAATGGGTGGCAATATTGTTGATTTGCGCGGCATCGCGATGGACCGCCTTGAAACCCGTCTTGACCGGCTTGAAGATACGCATCGCAACGTGATCGCGGCCGCCTACGAAAACCTTGCAGGGACGAACCAGATCCACCGCGCCATCCTGCGGATGCTTGACCCTGTCGAGTTTGAAAGCTTCCTGCGCGATCTTGGCGGCGAGGTTGCCGACATTCTGCGTGTCGATGCCGTTCGGCTTGTGCTCGAATCCATCCAGAGCGATGACGATCCAGCGGTCAAACGGTTGGGGGACGTGCTGACCGTGGCTGAGCCCGGATTTATCGAGGATTATCTGACCGCCGGTCGGGGGAGCACTTCGCGTCAGGTGACGTTACGCGGCGTGCAGGACAGCCTTGAGACCGTCTATGGCGGTGCCGCCGATTGGATCCGGTCCGAAGCATGTCTGCGGCTTGATTTTGGCGATGGTCGCCTGCCCGGCCTGCTGATCCTTGGCTCCGAAGATCCACATATGTTCGGCCCTCAGCAAGGCACGGATTTGCTGGGCTTTTTTGCTGGTGTGTTCGAACGCACCATGCGCCGCTGGCTGTCTTGAGCGGCGACACGCACAGTCTTTTGATCAGCCCGGCCGCGCGGGACGCCCTGCAAACATGGCTGGACCATCAGCGCGCCCTGAAAGGGGCCGCTGAGAATACAATCACGGCCTACCAAGGGGATGTGTCCGATTTCCTCGCGTTCATGACGCTTCATAAGGGGGACAGTCAGGGTCTGGGGGCGCTGTCACGCATCACGATTTCCGACATGCGCAGCTGGATGGCCAAGACGCGCGGGCCGGATGTCGGCCCCCGGTCGCTGGCGCGCAAGCTGTCGGCGGTCAAGGCGTTCTATCGCTGGCTGGCCGAGCGTGAGGGTTTTGAGCCCACCGCCGTCTTGTCCACGCGGTCGCCGAAATTCACCAAAAAACTGCCCCGACCTTTGGCCGTGGACGCCGCCAAAGCCATGATCGACTGTGTCGAGTTGCAATCGCGTCATCCATGGGTTGCCACGCGGGATGTGGCGGTACTGACGTTGCTTTGGGGCTGCGGATTGCGCATCTCAGAGGCGCTTGGCCTCAAGGGGAGCGACGCGCCCCTGCCGGATGTTCTGCGCATTGTCGGCAAGGGGGGCAAGGAACGGGTCGTGCCGGTCTTGCCCGCCGCGCGCGAGGCGGTTGATGCCTATCTGCGCGCCTGCCCCTATCCCAAGGAACGCGATGCAGCGCTTTTCCGGGCAGTGCGCGGTGGCCCGCTGTCGCCGCGCGCCATTGCTCAGGTCATGGCCGATGCGCGGATGCAGCTGGGTCTGCCCGCAACGGCGACACCGCACGCGCTGCGCCACAGCTTTGCCACCCATCTGCTGGACGCGGGCGGCGATCTGCGCGCCATTCAGGAACTGCTGGGGCACGCATCGCTGTCGACCACACAGGCCTATACGGCGGTCGATACTGCCCGCCTGATGGAGGTCTATAACCGCGCACACCCCAAGGCCACAGGCTAGGTATACCCTCGCCACCAGCGCCGGTTTTTTTCAAAAAAACCGATCCGGTATTTTGAAAAATTCCGGCGCCCTTCAGCGGTCAAGCTGTGCCACGAAATCCGCCGCTGCCGTGGTCGGGTCGTCCAGACCCTGCGCCACACGGTCGCTTAACGCAGTCAGCGACGCTTTGGCCTTTGGCGTCTCAAGCTGGGCAAGGAGCGCGTGCTTGACCGCCTGTTCGAACCAGTACCGGGCTTGTGCGGCCCGGGTCCGCTGCCAGAACCCGTTGGCCTGCCGCCAATCGGTGAGGGACTGCACCTCATCCCATGCCTCGGCCAGCCCGTTTTCCTGTAACGCCGACACCATCATCGCCTTGGGAAAGCCCTCGGGATCCTGCGGACGCTTTCGCAACAACCGCAGCGCCCCGGCATAATCCGCGCAGGTCCGCTGGGCCGCGGGCTTCAGATCACCGTCGGCCTTGTTGAT
>JAGXHB010000143.1 GCA_024636425.1 Roseobacter sp. | reverse complement strand
CTCCCATGGCACCACGGCGTCGATCCCGACCAGCGGGTCCTTCTTGGCGTCCAGGCTCGCGTAGCGGTCTGAAAGATCGAAGAATCCCATCTGCGCCATGGCTGCATCCCCTGTGCTGGTCTATCGCCTCAATCATACACCAGCGCCAAGGTCAGGGCAATTTTTAGAGGTGCCCTAATGCCACATTTTCGTCCCGCCGCCCGAGAGATAGCGATTACTTCCAGCGCAGAGGATCTGGCCAAATCACCATAACGTGCGACTTTTACCGGCTTGGCAGGATTCCATCGCCTCGACCGCAAGAGCGACGAGGCAGGGGTAGCTTGCCACCCTGCTTTCGGCGTTGGCAGAAGCGGCCTGCCCTCGTGCGACCCGCCCTTTGATCCCGTGGAAAATCGCAGCCAGTCGAAAAAAATTGAAAGCGATGTAGAAGTCAAAATCGGGTATCCCGCTACGCCCGGTATTGGCACAGTATTCCGCGACATAATCCGCCTCCGTCGGAAGCGAAAGCGACGCAGGATCCACATCACCAAGCCCCGCAACAATTTCGGGCGGCATCCGGTACATGATCGCGTGATACGTGAAATCCGCCAGCGGATGGCCCAGTGTCGACAGTTCCCAATCGAGCACAGCCAGAACACGCGGCTCCGTCGGGTGGAAGATCAGGTTGTCACAACGGAAATCACCATGAACGATCGAGGTTTCATCGCTTGCAGGGATGGCACCGGGCAACCATTCGATCAGTCGGTCCATTCCCGGATCGCGCCCGGCATCTTCGTCCGCAAGATAGCTTTTTGTCCAGCGACTGATCTGGCGTTCAAAATAGCTGCCTTGGGGCCCGAAATCTTCCAACCCTAAGGCGCGGTAATCCAGACCGTGCAGCCGCGCCAGAACCCGGTTCATTTCCGAAAAATACGCGGCGCGTTCTTCGGCGGGCACCTCTGAAAAGGTTGCGTCCCAGAAGATGCGACCATCGACCATCTCCATTACAAAGAAGATCGATCCGAGCATTGTCTCGTCCGTGCAGAGACCAAACACCCTCGCCACCGGGAAATCCGTCGTGCCAAGCGCCGCCATGATCCGCGCCTCGCGGTCCACGGCATGCGCGCCCTTTGCCAGTTTGCCGGAGGGCTGGCGGCGCAGCACATACTCCCCACTCGCCGCGCTCAGCTTGTAGGTCGGATTGGACTGCCCGCCCTTGAATTGAAACAGCTTGAGCGGGCCCTGATACCCCTCGACGTTCTTGGCCATCCAGCTTTCAAGCGCCTCGACGTCCAGGTCATAGCCCTCGCGCACGGGCATGACGCCCGCATTTGCGGCAGAGTCGGCGGCGTTGCTCATTGGCCGTTCGCCTTTTTCCAGTCGCGTTTGACCTTTTTGGCGAGCGACCATTTATGCACCTCTGTCGGACCGTCATAGATCCGAAACGCCCGGATTTCGCGAAAGACCTGTTCGACAATCGTGTCCCCAGTCACGCCCTGCCCGCCCATGACCTGAACACAGCGATCCGCAACCCGCATCAGCGCCTCGGACACCGCGACCTTGGTCATCGAGCTTTCGGCAGTGCCCAGTACGCCGGTATCAAGAATATCAGCACACCAATAGATCATCAGCTCTGCCTGTTTCAGATCGATCAGGTTTTCCGCCAGCATGAAGCCGACACCTTCGTGATCGACCAGCGGCTTGCCGAAAGCATGCCTGCGATTGGCATAATCAGCGGCGATTTCATTGGCGCGGATCGCGGCCCCCAACCAGCGCATGCAGTGAGTCAGACGCGCGGGTGACAGACGCACCTGCGCATATCTGAACCCCTCACCACTTTGCCCCAGCATCTGCGTCGCGGGCACGCGCAGATTGTCGATCGAGATAACGGCGTGACCACCGGGCATGGAGCTGTCGATCGTATCCATCACGCGTTCGATGCGGATCGCGGGATCGGGCAGATTAACCAGAAACATACAGGCGCCGTCATCGGATTTCGCCATGACGATGCCCAGACCGGCCCCCTCGGCCCCCGTGATATAGGTCTTGCGGCCGTTGATGATCCAGTGATTACCGTCCATGCGACAGGTCGTCTGCATCATCATCGGGTCCGATCCCGCGCCGCCGTCCTCTGCCGGTTCGGTCATAAAGAACGCAGACCGCATCTCGCCCCGGATCATCGGCGCCAGAAACCGTTCCTGCAATTCGGGCGACGCTTCCTTGCCCAGCAGGTACATGTTGCCCTCGTCCGGGGCAGCGACATTGCACGCGACAGGACCAAGCGGCGACAAGCCCGACCGGATCAGAACGGCAGCGGTCTCGCGGTGGGTCAGGTGACTGCCGTCTTTCAGGATATGCGGCGTCAGAACGCCCGCCTCGCGCGCCTTGGCCTTCATTTCATCGGCCATAGCGTCGGTTGGGCCGTGGGACGTCTTGCGATCGTCCTTTTCGTAAGGGGCGATCGTGTTGCGCACGAACGTCTCAACCCTGTCAGCGATTTCAAGGGCGCGGTCGGTCATCCGCGTGTTGTCGAGTTCAAAGCTCATGAGCAAGCTGTCCTTTTCATAGTCTTTGGGCCCGCGGCAAGCTGCAGGCAGTGTTTTCGGGCGGCGCGGTCTATTCGTCAGAGAACACGTCCTGATGCTGCTGTCTCAGATCACGCTTGAGGATTTTCCCGCTCGCGTTCTTGGGCAGCTGGTCCGCCATGACGATATGCTTGGGCGCCTTGTAATGGGTCAGATGTTCCTGACAGTAGGTGTTTATCTGATCTGCCGTGACTGACGCCCCCGACTTGGCCACCACAACGGCAACCACGCCTTCGATCCATTTGGGATGCGGCACACCGAAGACGGCAACCTCTGCCACATCGGGATGGCGGAAGATCGACTCTTCAACCTCGCGGCTGGCGACATTTTCGCCACCGGACTTGATCATGTCCTTCTTGCGGTCGACGATATAGAGATACCCTTCCTCGTCGAAATGCCCCAGATCACCACTGTGGAACCATCCGTTGCGGAACGCATCCGCCGTCTTGTCGCTGTCGTTGTAATACTCAAGGATCAGATGCGGGCTTCGGTGGACAATCTCGCCCACTTCTCCTGCGGGCAAAGGGTTGTCCTGATCATCGACGACCCGGGTTTCGACATTCAGCGCAGGGCGCCCCGCCGAGCCGAGTTTGCGCATCTGGTCCTGTGGCGGCAGGATCGTGGCGACAGGGGCCATTTCGGTCTGACCGTAGAAATTGAACAACCGCATGTCCGGCAGGCGCTGCATCAGCTCTTCGATCACGGCGGTCGGCATGATCGAAGCCCCGTAGTAGCCCACGTTCAGGCTGCTCAGATCACGCTTGTTGAAATCGGGATGGCGCAGCAGGGCGATCCAGATGGTCGGCGGGCAAAACAGCTTGGTCACACGGTGCTTTTCGATGGCCTCCAGCATTTCGGCGGGATCAGCTTTCTCATGCAGGATGGACGTGACCCCGAGGTAAAGATCGGGGCTGAGAAAACAATCAAGCTGGGCACAGTGAAACAGCGGCAGACAATGCAGTGATACGGCATCAGCCGTCATTTCACCGTCAACGATGCAGCTGATATACTGCGCATAAAGCGCGCTGGAGGATAAAAGCGCCCCTTTCGGCTGGGATTCCGTGCCGCTGGTATACATCATCTGCACGGGTTCATCCGGTCCGATATCGGTCCAGACTTCGGTCTCATCATCATGATCCAGCAAGGTGCTGACCGGTGTCCAGCCGTCCGGTGTCGTGGTGCCGACTTGGGGGATTGAGTATTTTGTAACGTCACGACCAAGAGTCTTGAGCGCCTCATCCGCAACTGCGCAAAGCCCGTCTTCGGCGATCAGCACGCGGGCGCCGGAATGATTGAGGATATAACCGAAATCTTCGGCGTTGAGCATGAAGTTGATCGGCGTGGCAATCGCCCCCAACCGCGCAATCGCAAAGCGCAGCACGACAAACCCGCGGTTGTTGTGACTGAACAGCGCAACGCGGTCGCCTTTGGTGATACCCTGCGCGACAAGCGCGTTGGCTGCCCGGTCCACGGCACGGTCAAGCCCGGCAAAGCTGTCGGTCTGGTCGCGAAATACCAGCGCGGTCTTGGCGGGCATACGCGCTGCGGACCGGCGCAGCAGATCGCCAAGCTGCTGGCTACGGGCGCGGTTTACCAGATTTCGGGTTTCCATCTTTGATCCTCTTTGTTCTTTCTATCGGTCCGCGCGGATCACTGGCCGCGTCAATTCATCAGTTCAGGCAGGGTCAGCACCAGCGACGGGAACATGCACAGGATCGCCACCAGCAGCAGATCCGCCACAATGAACCATAGCACACCGCGAAAGATCGCCGAGGTCGAAACCAGATTGCCCACGACGCTTTTGATGACAAAGACGTTCATGCCGATGGGCGGTGTGATCATCCCGATCTCAAGCAGTTTGGTCAGCACAACACCAAACCAAAGCAGGCTCCAGCCCGAGGCGTCAACCACCGGCAGGATGATCGGCAGGGTCAGCAGCATCGCCCCGATCGGTTCAAGAAACATCCCGATCAGCAGATAAACGCAAACGATTCCGATCATCAGCAAGACCGGGCTGCCTGCGACCGAAAGGATGCCGTTCGACAGGAAATCACCTGCACCCGATAGCGCCAGAAACCGCGTGAGAAGGCTCGCCCCGACCGCGATGATCAACAGCGCGGCGGTCGTCATCAATGTCTCGCGCGCGGCGGTTAAAAACCGGTTCAACGTCATTTCACGGGTGAGAATGGCAACGACGCATGCCAGAAACGCGCCGACGGCACCCGCTTCTGTCGGTGTGAACACCCCACCGAACAGCCCGCCGAAAATGCCAAGCATGATCAGCAGCAATGGCCATGTCTCGCGAAGGGCCAACAGTTTTTCACGCAAGGTAACGCTTTCGTCACGCTCTGGCGCCAGATCGGGGTTCAGCTTGACCCGGATCAGCACAACGATAACATACCCCACTGCGGTCAGCAGACCGGCGGAAACTCCACCTAAGAATAGATCCGTGATCGAAATCTGCGCAATCACACCGTAGAGGATCAGAATGATCGACGGCGGAATGAGCGCCCCGATCGTGCCCGCCACGGCGACTGTACCTGTCGCAAGTTCGGGATGGTATTTGTGTTTCATCATTTCGGGGATTGCGATCCGCCCCATCGCTGCAGAACACGCGATGGACGAACCCGAAACGGCAGCGAAACCCGCTGACCCGAAGATAGACGCGATGGCCAGACCGCCCGGCAACCCCGCCAGCCAGATACGCGCAGCGTTGAACATCCCCTTGGTCAGCTGAGTATGATAGCTGATGAAGCCCAGAAACAGGAACATCGGGATCGACGACAATATCCAGCTTGAGGTGAATTGATACGGCACAAGGCCCATAGCACCCCACGCGACGCGCGGCCCCATGAGAACCCAAAGGCCGCCAAAAGAGACACCGATCAGCGCAATTCCGATAGGAACACGCGCGGCAATGAGGGCGATCAGTGTCGCCAGGCCCGTCAGGCCAATTCCAACATCAGTCATTTATGAACTTTGCATTTTGATCGGTTTCATCAAGCCCGCTGCGCAGGCCGGCGAGTGTCACTACGATCCTGTAGGCGGCAATCAGCACCATCAGCGCTGCGCCGACCGGAATGGCCCAATAGCTTTGCCAGACCTCGATCATCTGGGAGCCCTCGACCAGGGCCGCGCCGATATTGGTTTTCTTCATCGCTTCGGTAAATCCCGCGACGACCAGCAGACTGATCACGATCACCGTCAGGATCGACGAAAAGACGGAAAACCCGTTCTGAATTTTCTCTGGCATGAGGTCGGTGATGAATTCGACCGAGATATGCGCGTTCTTCTCTTCGGCGACACCGATGGCAAGAAACACCAGAATGATCATATAGTAATTCGCGACGATGACTATCGTGCCCGACAACGGCGCATTGAACATGTAGCGCCCGATCACGTCAGAAGTCACGTGCAGCATCATCATCACCACGCAGATCGTCCCAATCAGCGATGATCCCTTGGCAAGCCAAGATAAAAATTTGCCGATCGCGAACATGTATATTCTCCCCCCGGTCAAATGGTCAGGGCACCGGACAACAGCCCGGCGCCCCTGGGTTTCAGCGCGGCTTACTGGCCGTAGCTGCTCACATCGATCTTGGAATAGATCTCCTGCTCGTAAAGCTCGGCAAGGGCCTCTCCCCCCTCAACGCCGCTCGTAAGCTCCGTCCATTTGACAAGAAGATCGTTCAGCGCCTGTGCAGCCTCTGCGCCGGTCTCCAGACCGAAACGTTCCTGATAGATCGTCGCGATTGCATCTTTGTCCTCGGCAATGAACTCACGGTTCATGGTCACCAGATCGGCCGCTGCATCGGTGTATTCGATATCAAGACCGGGGGCGCGTTCTTTCCCTGCCCGTGCTTCCTCGATATAGACCCATGTCACATCCGCCATCAGCTTGGCCGTGGCCCGCAATGTCGCCTGCTTGGCCGTTTCGGTCATGCTGCTCCAGGTGTCCTTGTTCATGGTGAACGGCACGTTGAACTGGGCACCCGGCAGACCGACATAGACGTATTTCACAACGTCAATGAAGCCAAAGTTGACAAAGTCGGCAGTATTGCTGGCAGTGCAGTCGACTACACCCTGGTTCAGACCCTCAAGCGTTTCGTTGATCGACATGGATACCGGCACCGCGCCCACGGTTTCGGCCCAACGTGCCCAATACGCGCCCGCCGCACGAATACGCTTGCCCTTCAGATCGTCAACGGAGGTCAGCGGCACCATGCATTGCAACACATAGGACGTGGTCGATGCTGCACCCAGATAGACCTGGTTCTGCGCCGATACTTCCTGCTGGCAATCAGGGCAGTTCAACATCACATACTCGGTGATCGCACCCGCAAACGCGGTCGAACTTGTCTCGCTTGCGAATTCTTCCAGCTCGACCAGCTCTGAAAACTCGGACAGCATGTTGAGATTGGGATACTCGGCAGGAAAATACGCGGTAAGGTTTGCCGCCGCATCCGCAATACCGTCACGCACACCGGCGTTGACCTCGGCAAAGCTGAGCAGGGACAGCGGGAAAACCTTCATGGTGACTTCGCCGTCAGAATATTCCTCAAGCGTCTGCGCATAGTTCTCCAGCATCTTTGTCGGTGCTGAACCGGGGGGCCAGCCGCCAGCGAATGTCAGATCCTGCGCGCTGGCGGTACCCGCGATCGTCAGCATCGACGCCCCGGCCAAAAGTGTTTTGAGTGTTGATTTCATGGTCTCTATCCTCCTCTTGAGACTTTTTCGTTTTTCCCGCGAGATCCTTATCAAGCGGGCCTCCCCTTGGTGCTGGGGCCGTTCTGCTCCCGTTCGAACGGCCCCGGCTTCAGTTAAACTTAGGCGGTCGTTTCTCGAGAAACGCGGCAAGCCCTTCGGCGAATTCCGGCGTCTCTCCCGCTTCTTTCTGCCATAAGCGCTCGTTTGCGAGCGTCGCTGCAAAATCACTGTCTGCCGCATGCCACGCTGCCTTGCGGATCAATGCATGGCTGCGCGTCGGCCCCGCGGCAAGGCGCTGCGCAATGTCGGCAGCGGTCTGATCGACGTGATCGGTATCAACCAACCGCGTGACCAGCCCCCAGTCATAGGCCTTTTGCGCCGGGATCTTTTCGGCCAGCAGCATCATCTCCATCGCACGGACCCGCCCCACCGCGCGGGTCAAAAGCCATGTCGCCCCACCGTCGGGGATCAGCCCGATGCGGGCGAACGCCTCAAGAAAGTAGGCATCGCGGCCCACGACGATAATATCACAAGCCAGCGCGATTGACGCTCCAACGCCTGCGGCAGCGCCCTGCACTGCCGAGATAACCGGCACCGGCAGGTCACGGATTGCCGCCATCAGCGGGTTGTAATCCTGCTCAAGCGTTTCACCGACATCGAAACCCGTCATGTCCTCCGGCATGGCAGCTTTCAGATTAGCGCCGGTGGAAAAAGCGCGATCACTTCCCGCGATCACAATCGCACGCGCGATCAGGGCCTCGTCCACAAGCATTTCATGCAACGTGCGCGCCATCGCAGGGGTCAGCGCATTCATCGAAGCAGGGTCATTGAACCGCAGCGTGGAAACCGCACCTTTGCGTTCGATCAATATCTTGTCGGTCATGCCCGCGCCCCCGATCCTTGGGGCATCGGCCAGTCAGGCTCGTCCCACCAGGGATAAAATCCCGGCATGTCGCACGATACCGTGTCGGGAAAGACCGGCGGCCGCTTTTCAAGAAAGCTCGCGACACCTTCTGCTGCATCCGCTAAAGTGCTGCGCGCGGCGATGCCACGGCTGTCGATCCTGTGTGCCTCCATCGGATGTGCGGCCCCGGCCATCCGCCACATCATCTGCCGAGTGAGCGCGATTGAAACAGGGGCTGTGTTGTCAGCAATCTCGCGTGCGATCCGCCGCGCTTCGGGCAGTACGTCTTCGGGGGCATGAACGGACCGGACCAGCCCGCCTGCCAAGGCTTCTTCAGCATCGAAAACGCGCCCGGAATAGCACCACTCCAACGCCTGAGACATGCCGACCAGACGCGGCAGAAACCATGACGACGCAGCCTCCGGCACGATCCCACGACGCGCAAAGACAAAGCCGAACCGGGCCTTGGTCGATGCGATCCGGATATCCATCGGCAGTTGCATCGTCATGCCGATCCCCACAGCGGGACCATTCACAGCCGCGATCACCGGCTTAAGGCAGGAAAAGATGCGCAGCGCCAGAACGCCGCCCATGTCGCGATTGCGCGGATCATCCCAGATTTCGGGATCTGTCGCCTTCGGGTCGGGTTTCGCTGCGGTAAAAGCATCGGGATCGTCCAGATCCACACCCGCGCAGAACCCGCGCCCGGCCCCGGTCACAATCACGACCCGCACATTATCATCGGCATCAGCCTTGTCCAAGGCCGCGATCATCTCGTGCATCATAAATAGCGTGAACGCATTCAGCCGATCGGGCCGGTTCAGCGTCAAAACCATGATCCCGTCTTCCACTATTGTATGAATGATCGGCTGGGTCATTTGCGGGCTTCTCCTGTCGGGTTGGACGAGGACAGCGAACCGGGTACCAGCGCGATCTTGTCTTCCAGACCGGCGATCTGCGCGCCGCGCCAGAAATCCTCGATATGCATGCGGGCCCATTTTTCCGCGCGATCGACATCCCTGTCACGTATTGCCGCAATGACGTTGGAATGGGCCTCGATCTGTCGCTTGTAAAACCTGGGGGCAAACGGAGCGATCTGCTCGAACCCGCGAAAGAGCAGCAGCGCTATCGGCTCACGGGCGAGCCCAAGCACGCGGTTGCGCCCGATTTCTGCGATCTGCGTGTGATATTCCTCGTCCAGCGCGATGGTTCTCGCCATCTGACCTTCGGCAGCGACCAATGCACCATGCGTGGCCTGCAAGGCGTTGATCTCGTCTTCTGTCCCGTGCTGCGTGGCGAGCCGCGCCGCCAGCGGTTCTGTCACCATGGTGACCTGCCACAGCTCGCGGAACGTCACCTTCATCAACGCCATCGCGCGACCTGACCGGCTGGTCAGCTGGTCTGCCTGCGGCACGGCAACTTCCATCCGGCGCGGAGATGGCCTGTGTAACAGCCCGTCGCTTTCGAGCTGCCGCAACCCTTCGCGCAAGGTTGACCGTGTCACGCCAAACGTGCTGGCAAGCTGCGCCTCACCGGGCAGCTGGTCGCCGGGTTTGAGGTCGCCGCGCAGGATCTGCGCTTCGATTTCACCCGCAATCTGCTGGTAGGCATAGGTCGGCTGCGCAGGTTTGGTGGCTTCGCTCAAGATCAATCCCCACTGCGTGCTCACACAGCATTGCGTGAGGTCACAAATAAAACCGGGCAAGAAAGCAGCTTGTTGGTCTTCAAACCGCTTAATGTCCGACAATAAAACACTCTGTCCGGAGAGTTGCCGTTGTGTCAACTGCCGTGATGAAGATGTACGGAATCTACATTTGGATGTTCAGGTGGTAACTTAGTCAATATGTGGTGAAGCTTCTTTAGCTTGATCAAAAGTGGTCTCGAATCGCGGCAAATACGGTGATCGCATGAACTGGAAATTCTCCCGCGTTAGTGTCGGACACTATTGCTTTCCACCAGCGGCACACTAACCGCAATAATTCACGAGCGCCCTGTTTTGGCGCCTGATGGGTTGTTGGCACCCTTTTCAGTTTCAGTAGCGCGCGGCAGATCTGCGCCCTGATTTTGCATCGGGCGTTGCTGGTGATCTGGTGCTGTGTGGGTTGGGATTATTGTGGTGGCGACCTTCGCTGCGGATGCACCCCGAAAAAACTGGGTAGTGGCCCTGAGCGTCTGCTCTCTTAGGACGTGCCCATTTAGTTTGCAGGTGCAGCGAATGTCGGCAAACCGCCCCTCGTGCCGGATGACATGAACGGCCCAGAGCCGACCTCCACAATCGGTTAAGATGCCGCAACGCAGCTTCACCAGACCGGCCACTGGTGCATCGCGCAGCATCTTCAAATAGCGAGTAACGGCACTGACGAATGGAGCGTTCGTTTGCTGACTTACTTTCAGTCACTATCTTCGCCCCTCAACCGACCCTTCGGTGCATTGAGATTTCCTGCAACTATGTGTGAATTATCGAGGCTCTTCTGCCGGATATCGGGCCCGTCGTCTGTCGACAGTCCTTTGGTCATCTCCAAATGTTCGTGGGCATTCAGAGCAAAGGCGACGATGCGCACCATCAAGCGTGCCTCCGTCTCCGACGGATGCTTTGCAACGGTCAGTTTTTGGGTCTCGTAATAGTGTCGATTCATGTCAGAGACCGACAGCTCGACCTTATCTCGTATCGCTCAGATCTCCTCGCGCAGCTGCGCATAGGTCAATGCGACGAAGATGCCGGTACCGCCCAGGACGTTTCCGGCAAAGGCCGGAAATATGCCGCCCAGAACCGCAGGCGCTATGCCCAGCTCACCTTGCATGACAAGGATGAACAATTCGGTCGAACCGGCCACGACGTGTGACATGCCGCCGAGCCCGATCACGTAGGTCACGATCACGATCATCAGAACCTCGCCGGCGCTTTCCATTCGTGGAAGGACCCACACCAGCGCTGCGATCAAGAAACCGGCGGGGATGCCCCAGGCAAAATGATTGAAGGCCGTCGCTTCGGCGTAGTGACGCGAAACCGCGAGGATACCCTCGAGCCGCACATCGGGAACAATATGACCGAAGACCAGGACGGCGGCCGATAACATGCAGCCAAAGAGGTTGGCTGCAAAAACGATACACCAAAGCCGACTTATCTGAAGTAACTTTGCCCCTGTGGGCGTGAGGAACAGGGGCAGGATGGGGGTGATGGTGTTCTCGGTGAATAGCTGCATCCGTCCGAGAATTACTATGAGGAATCCGACCGTGTAGCCCAGGTTCGAAACGGCAGGTGCCCAGTCCGCGTCAGGCAGGACCGAGACAAGAAATCCCTTGCACAGGACCGACGTGCTGATTGCCAGCCCTGCCGCTACGCCCGACCACCAAATCGCGCTGACGGGTCGCAACAATTCATGTTCACCTGCCCGTCGGATCGCCTCGAAGATGACCGACGATGAAGCGCTCTCATGCTCGTGAACCTGAGCTTCCTTGTCGCTGCCGAGATCCGCTTTTTCAGACATGAGGCCTCCCCAAGAATGTGTCTGGCGCCAGCCCAGGTTCTCGACATCGCCAGCTTCCCGTTACCGAAGCCGATTAACTTTTTGGACATCTAAGCCGGCATTCCCCGAGTGGACTGCCGGTGATCGCAAGATCACCTGAATTGGCCACCGGATCAAGCATCTTTCGTTCCCGAGCGGCGTCTGCGGGTGCGAAAGAACCCCAGATCGGTCGGATCGAAGCGCGAAGCTATGCCCTGCTGGCGCGGTGGATGCGTTCCCCACCGCCGCCAAATGGCCGATGATCGCCTGTTGAACATCGGCAGGCTCGAAGTCTTGTCCGTATATGTGCTCTTCGCACGTAGTTTCTGGCGGAACTAAGATGTCAGGTCCTCGGCGAATAGCGCAGTGCAGGACTGAAATCCGCCCCTCCTTCACCACTTCCGGACGTCGACCTGAACGACCCACACATGCCGCTCCTTGGCGTGCTCGGTTGCTGCACCGCAGCGTCACGGGACCGCACGTCAATGCATATAGCGCAGCATTTTCGAAGGCCGCGCGGCAGGACCGCGGACGGAGCGAACATTCCTTTTTCTCTTGTAGGGTATTCATGGGTTGGTACTGTGATAGGCATCGTACAAAAGGGACTTGTTATGTGGCAGTCATTGCTCGACCGTTTTTTGACCAAGATCGTCCGTGAGGGTGAACTTTCGGTAACATGGCCGGATGGACGCACCACCACCTATGGCGGAGGAAACGGACCCAGTTCGGCGGTGACCCTGCACGACAAGACGCTGCCGCGCAAATTGGTATTGAGTG
>JAGXHB010000142.1 GCA_024636425.1 Roseobacter sp. | reverse complement strand
ATCTGGAAGACATCGGAGAAGGTGTCGTGCGATGGGATGGCATGCTTCAGCTTGAGGAAGTCCCTTCTGTGGTTGCCGCCCACAGTGCAAGAAGTTTTTGACCTTATTGGCGAGTGATCGAGTGCGGTCTTCTGTCAGGCCTCGTTTTGCGGCATTTTCAGAAGCCGCGGGCCGGTATGGTGATCAGCGGATCGGGTCCAAATCTGAAAAACGAGCTTGCTGCTCGTAGGGACTTGCTGGTTTTCCCGATCCAGATCTGTTCGATCGTTTTGCCCATTCAGGTCTTCGTCTTCTTACACCCCCTTGCACCGTCGCTATCAGATCGACATGAACATCATGCCGCGACTGCCAGCGCCGGATCCTTATAATCTTCGTTCTTCGTCAGCATGGCCCAAATCTGGCGAGCCATCTTGTTTGCCAGTGCTATCGCGACCAACATTTTGGGTTTACGCGCCAACATACGTGAGAGCCAGCTGCCTTCAATAATGCTGCGTTGCCCAAGCCAACCCAATCGCGACATTGCCCCGATGATCAGAAGGCGTCGGATATCGGCTTGGCCAGCTTTGGTCATCCGTCCCAAACGTTCCTTGCCTCCAGAGGAATGTTGCTTGGGAACAAGACCCAGCCAAGCCGCAAAATCACGTCCCGTTCTGAACTGCGACATATCAGGTCCGAACGCCTCTACAGCGATGGCCGTCAGTGGCCCGACACCGGGCATAGTCTGAAGTCTGCGCGCCCTTTCTGACTCGGTGGCCAGCGTTTTGAGTTTTATAGTGCGTTCTGTGATACGCGTCGTTTTCTCTGCAATCTGCGCCAGCAGATCCATGCACTCCTCTCGGATCAGCACGGGCAGGTCAGCGTCCTTATCCTCCACAAGCGCTGTCATGCGATTAAGGCTTCGTATTCCTTGGGGAAACACGTGCCCATGCTCATACAACAGCGCCCGTAATGCGTTCACGTCAGCTGTCCGTTGATGCACCAGGCGTTCTCGGCCGCGGAAAACCGCCGCGCGCGATTGTTGATCGATTGTCTTGGGCGCAACGAAACGCATCTCGGGCTGGCGTGCTGCGATGACAATCGCTTCGGCATCAGCCGCATCATTTTTCTGCCGCTTAACGAACGGCGCAACATACTGAGGCGCGATCAGTTTGACCTCATGGCCAGTTACTTCCATCTCATGCGTCCAATAATGGGCGCTGCCGCAAGCTTCAAAAACGACCAGGCAAGGTTCCTGCTGAGCCATGAACGCAGAAAACTGCGTGCGCGTCAGCTTTTTGCAGAACTGAACCTCTCCCGTTCGAAGAGCACCATGAACCTGAAAAACATTCTTTGCCAGATCCACACCAATCATCATATCCTTCATCTTGCCGTCCTCCTATTTGCGTGGCTTTCAACACCACGACTTTGGCACATTGCGATGCCGTCTGGGGAGGGCGGCAACCACTCCATCTGAAAAGATGTTCTTTTGCATGTCCAAACGCAGCCATCTCTGCGCAGGAACTCGACCCGCAAAGCACAGATACGAAGGCAATAACAAGCAACTCGCCAAGGTCGTTGCGGGCGTTGGGTGCTCGAGGGTCAGGGACCATGTCGAAGGCGGACAGGAAAATTTGCATGACGAACGATTTGTTCCCAGTATGTTCATATTTGAGCACGATCAAAATCCAAAAGAGATTGCCCTGTATGAGGTGGGCATACCCCCATGGCTTCGGCCATCAGCGACCGACTCCAGCGCGTGGCGTTGGGTGGAGTCTCCTGCACCGTCCTGGCGATCACCTTCAGCCTTGTTTCCATGGGCAACGGTGGCACACGCGAGGGCCGCCTCTTGTCACGCTTGAGACCTTCCACGCCTTCATCGAGATAACGCGCCTGCCAGCGCCAGACGAGCTTGCGCGCGGTGATGCGGTTGCTGATCAGAACTTGAAGTTCAGCACGGTCGTGCGGGGCCAAGGTAAAGTCAGATGTCATTGCGTCTCATGCGCCAAATATGGCACATTAAGCCTCCACTGGGAATCCTTTGTCAGGTGGCGAACACTAGGGTCTGTGGACAATCAGGATTGAACTAACCCGCTTACGCGGGAGACATCGCTATTGGCGGGAATGGCCCCCTGATGAGAAGGTTTGGTTGCTGAGACCAACCTTTGATCAGGAGACCATCCCATGGCTGATGCCACACCAGCGGTAAGCCCGCTGCGCCGTCGTATGATCGACGATATGACGCTTCGCAACCTATCACCGGCCACACAACGATCTTATCTGCATGCGGTTGCCAAGTTCAGCCGATATTTCGCCCGATCACCAGATCAGCTTGGTCTGGAGGATGTCCGGGCCTTTCAGGTTTATCTGGTATCGCAGGGTATTTCGTGGCCAGCGCTCAATCAGACGGTCTGTGCCTTGCGCTTTTTCTATGGCGTAACGCTGAACCGGGCAGAGATCCCGGAGCGGATTGCCTATGCGCGCACTCCACGCAAACTTCCAGCGATCCTGAGTGCAGACGAAGTCGTGCGTTTTCTCGAGGCGGTGCCATCCCTAAAAGCGCGCGCGGCACTGACGACGGCATACGCCGCAGGGCTGCGCGCCTCAGAAGCGATTAGCCTGAAAGTGACGGATATCGACAGTGATCGCATGGTGATTCAGGTCCGCCATGGCAAAGGACGCCTTATTCCAACCATTACACTGAGTTTGACGACGACCATATTCCGTATCCGGTGCTAAGAATTGTCAGTTTATTCGGCACATATCGGACTACAACGTCGAGGATAAATATGCCAAGCACAGTACACGACTCGCTTCATGAGATTTCTTGCAACATTTTCGAATGCTCAGGGTATATTGCACGGGCTTGCCGCGCCTTCGGCTGCCCGACCCCTCGCACCGGCGAACAAGCATGACAACGGTCGGCGGCGTGCAATCTTGGCAATGGACAGTTTGAAATTCGGAGCGAGACTGCATGGACCAGACGGACAAGACGACTACCACCAACAGGCTTTTGACGGCGATCGTGGTCCTGATGACGCTTGGCGTGCTCTACTTTGCAAAGGATGTCGTCCTGCCCGCTGTTCTGGGGTTCATTCTGGCGTTGACGCTGGGGCCGTTAGTGCGATGGCTCGCGCGTCGGGGTGTACCGTCGGCATTGTCAGCCACAGTATTGATTTTCGGTCTCGCAGGATTGATCGGCATCGCGGTGCTGGTGATGGGTGGGTCGATAGCCAGCTGGTTTGATGACATTCCGCGCATCTCGTTCGAATTGCGTAGCAAGTTGCGCGGAGTGATGGAATCGGTTGCAGCGGTTCAGGACGCGTCAAAGCAGGTCGAAGAACTTGCCAAGGGCGACGACGACAATACGACAACGGTGGTGATGCAACAGCCGGGCCTGCTGACCACCGCCGTCGGCAACATGGCAAGTTTCGCCACATCTCTGGCGGTCGGGTTGATCCTTGCGTTGTTCCTGCTGTCCGCTGGCAACCTGTTTTATGTCAAGATCGTCGAGTCATTTCCGCGCTTTGGCGACAAACGGCGTGCGCTGACAGTCATATTCGAAATTGAAAGACGCATGTCGCGGTATCTCGTGGCGATCACCGGCATAAATCTGCTGCTCGGGCTCGCCATCGCGATCGCCATGTCGGTCATTGGTGTTCCATATCCCTTTGTTTGGGGTGTTCTTGCCTTTTGCCTGAACTTTCTTCCGTTTCTGGGGGGTATCATCGGTACGTTGGGCGTCGCGGCGGTTGCTATCGTTCATTTCGACAACCTGTATTATGCGATGCTTGCGCCACTTGCCTACCAGACCCTGACGTCTCTCGAAGGGCAGTTTCTGACGCCGATGCTGCTGGGCGCGCGGCTGCAACTGAATGTGGTTGCCGTGTTTCTGACAGTGATATTCTGGACCTGGCTGTGGGGCATTCCGGGCGCGCTGATGGCGGTGCCCATATTGGTTTTGATGAAGGTGGTTTGCGACAATGTGCCCGACCTTGCCGTATTCGGCAACTTCCTGAGCGGGCGCGCAATAGAGCCGGTCACACCCGATCGACCCATCGAGGCCTCCGCCCCGGTAAAGCAATGAGCTGAATTTACTGCTTTGGGGCGACACCCGGAAGAGCAGGAAGATGGACCTAGGCCGCAACCAAACGTACGTGTCATCTAGAGCCAGAGATAGGATTGGGCACTCAGGGACTTAGGGCAACTCAAACTGATACCCTCAGGTGGGCCCAATTATTTTCCCGCGTTGTGAGTCCTGGTTTCACGCGACCCGTGCCTAGCGTTCGCCCTGACGGTAGTCCTAAGCCGCCATCAAATCGTTCTAGAGTTTCTCGAACATCGACACGTCTTCCTGTCTGACGTCAGCACCTGTGGGACAGATTTGAGGATTTGAACAACGGAGGGTTTCTGGTTCATCGTAGTCTTTAGGGAGCGAAGATGAACAAGGAGCCCGGAACATCGAAAGACGCAGCTGACAAGCTGGTCAAAAACATCCGCCGCAAGACTCGCCAGACCTACTCGGCGGAGGAGAAGATCCGCATTGTTTTGGCCGGATTGCGCGGGGAGGAAAGCATCTCGGCGTTATGTCGGCGCGAGGGTATCTCTGACAGCCTGTATTATACTTGGTCGAAGGAATTCCTTGAGGCTGGAAAGCGTCGTCTTTCCGGCGGTGAAGGGGACCGTGGCCCCAGTGGGGCCGCGAAAGCCCCGAAACGCGCGTCAGGCGACATCGCCTGGCCGCCATGATCTACACCACCCCTTCACACACGCCCGACAAGCCCCGCTGGCGCATCATATGCCCATTCAGCACGCCCATGCCGCCCGACTGCGCGTTTCGCATGATGGCGGGCACTGATTTCAGCTGATCGTGGGCAGCGATTTCACGCGAAGGCGGGCACCTGTTTCACGCGATCGCGGGTAGTGATTTCACGCGATCATGGGCAGGACTGGCCAACGAACTGCAGTTACTCCGTCTCCTGAAGAACAGGAGGATCGGAATGCCGACAGGACGTTTGACCATGCGCCGTATTCGGGACGTATTGAGATTGAGATTTGCCCAAGGGCTGAGCGAGCGTTCGATTGCCGCCTCGCTGGGTCTTGGGAAAGTAAGTGTTGGGACCTACCTGCGGCGCGCGCGCGACGCTGGCTTGGCGTGGCCGCTGCCGGAAGGTCTGGATGACGACAGCCTTGATCCCTTGGCGCAGCGGGCGTTTCGACGAGGCTGCGCTGACCGAAGCCGTCGCCACCCAGGCCCGCGCCGAAAACGCCCTCGAGCAGCTTGCCAAGCGCGGCGGCAAGAAAACGATCGGCTTCTGCGTATCCCGCCGCCATGCCGATTTCATGGCCGATTTCGCGCAAGCGCGCGGCCTGCGGGCCGTAGCGGTCCATTCGGGCGATAGCAACGTGATCTGACACTTCATCGCAGGTTCGGCAGATTTAGCACTCAACCACAGTGAAGCATTCCCTCATGATAACTGCTTCGAAATCGCATATTGTTTCACAGCTTCTGGTATCATCTTGATGAGTTAGTCGCGGAATCGCCCCGCCCGCCTCAACTCAAACGGTTTTAACGACGCCCCAGTGCCCCCTCCCTTCCGCGCGGACTAAAACGGTGGCATCTGAATCGGAAAAACTCAGGCGATGCCGTCACGACTGACCGGCCCTTAACAGCATCGCATGAAGAAGAACCTCGCAGCCCGCAGCCAGATACTCGGGTGCAGCATATTCGTTGACATTTTGGCTGATCCCATCGCGGCAGGGGACAAAGACCTTGGCACTGAAATCCAGTTGCTTTTTGCTCAAGTTGAGTTGCTCGAGTTTGCCCGATAGTCTGAGTGGTGATACCTCATACAAGGTTGCGCATGTGTCATTCACCATCCGTCAGTTGAACTACTTTGTTGCCGTGGCTGAATACGGCTCGGTCAGCGCGGCGTCGCATTCGCTCAATATCTCTCAAAGTGCTGTAACCGAGGCGATCAAGTTTCTCGAAGCTGACCTGGGCGTCGCGCTGTTTGACCGCCACGCGCGCGGGCTCCGCATAACTCACCGCGGCCACCAGTTCTTGCGGCATGCGACAACGATCCTCGCAGAGGTCTCGGGTGCGCGGCGTGCTTTCGAGGATGAGGAGCAGGCCGCGAAAGGCAAGTTGCATCTGGGGCTGACCTCACTTGTCGCGGGCTATGTGATTTCGGATCTCCTGGCGAAGTATCGGCGCGCCAATCCGAAGGTTGAGATCAGTGCGATTGAGGAAAGCAGCGAGTATCTTGAACACCTGCTGATTGGCGGCGAGATGGATGTCGCCGTGATGATGACAACCCGGGTAACCGACCGCTACGCGCTACATGCCGAGACGCTGGATGTCTCGCCCTACCGGCTTTGGATGCCGATGGGGCACCGGCTGTCCAATCAAGACAGCATCAGCCTGTCCGATCTAAAGGAAGAGCCGCTGATCATCCTGAACATCGATGAGATGGAGCAAGAAACGGTAAGCTTGCTGTCGGTGCTCGGAACGCAGCCGAAGGTGGCTTTCAGGACCCGCTCCGTCGAAGCAGTACGCTCTTTGGTGGCAACCGGCGCGGGCGTTGCCTTGCTACCCGATCTTGTTTACCGGCCATGGTCGCTGGAAGGCGACCGGATCGAGGCACGCGATGTTTCAGGGGCCCTGCCCGTGGTGCAGGTGGGTCTTGTCTGGCGCAAAGGCTCGAAACTGTCCGCAGCAGCACGGGAATTCGTAGCCGTCGCCCAGGCCCATACACGCGATTAGCAGCCACCGGCACAAGCTATCGGAAAAACCGATAGAGGGTTTCTCAATATAGGATTTGTGATGGGCGTGGGCCTGTCGCACTCTTTGTGTAGGTTGGGCAAAATTGCCGGATGCATCCATAGGGGAAAATTGTCAATGAACACTGTCTTGAAATCGGGCACTGCAATGGTGCTGGCGCTGACGTTAGCGGGCCAGACTTCCGCGCAGACAATGCTAACAGAACTGGGTGAAGGCGAAGGTCAGGTCAATATCGTGGCTTGGCCGGGTTATCTTGAGCGGGGTGAAACCGACAAGTCGTTCGACTGGATCACCGACTTTGAGGAAAAGACCGGCTGCAAGGTCGCCATCAAGAACGCCAACACCAGTGACGAGATGGTCGCGCTGATGAACGAAGGCGGTTTTGACTTAGTGACGGCATCGGGCGACGCCTCTCTGCGGATGGTGGCGGGCAAGCGGGTTCAGCCGATCAACATTGATCTGATCCCAAGCTGGTCCACCGTCGACGAACGCTTGAAAGAGGCGCCATGGCACTTTGTGGACGGAACACACTACGGCGTGCCCTATATGTGGGGGCCCAACGTGTTGATGTATTCCACCGAGGTCTTTGACGAAGCACCAACCAGCTGGGATGTTGTGTTCAAGCCGATGGACCTGCCGGATGGCCAGCCCAACGAAGGCCGGGTTCAAGCCTATGACGGACCGATCCACATTGCGGATGCGGCCAACTATCTGATGCACAACCAGCCCGATCTCGGCATTACCTCGCCTTATGAGTTGAACGAAGACCAATACGCGGCGGCGCTTGATCTGCTGCGTGGTCAGAGAAAACTCGTCGGACGCTATTGGCATGATGCCTTTATCCAGATCGACGATTTCAAGAACGAAGGCATGGCGGCATCGGGAACATGGCCTTTCCAGGTGAATCTGCTCAAGGGCGGCGGCGCGCCGGTGGCTTCGACAATCCCGGTGGAAGGCGCGACAGGCTGGGCAGATTCCACGATGATGCATTCGGAGGCTGAAAACCCCAACTGCAGCTACATGTGGATGGAACATTCGCTGGCGTCGAACCTGCAGTCTGACCTTTCCGTTTGGTTCGGCGCGAACCCCGCTGTGCCGACAGCCTGCACCGATGGTCGCGGCATGCAAACTGCCGAGGGCTGCACCACCAATGGCATGGATGATTTCGAGCGGGTCAAGTTCTGGACCACGCCCGTATCCACCTGCGAAAGTCAGGGAACCTGTGTGCCCTACTACCGCTGGGTCTCGGATTACATCGGCGTCATCGGCGGCCGTTGAGCCCTGATCGATAACCATCCCGCCACCACTGGTGGCGGGAACAGAATTGGTAGTTTCATGACATCTGCAATCGGCTTTTCCGGCGTGTCGCGCCATTACGGTGACGTCAAAGCCGTTGATAACCTCAATCTTGACATTGCCGAGGGCGAATTCTTTGCCATGCTCGGCCCGTCCGGCTCGGGCAAGACCACGAGCCTGCGGCTGATCGCAGGGTTCGAGCGGCCGACGGCGGGTGAAATCCGGATTTTTGGGCAGGTCGCCCAAGGCATTCCGCCCTACAAGCGCAACGTCAATACGGTATTTCAGGACTATGCCCTGTTCCCCCATCTGAACGTGCGCGACAATGTCGCCTACGGATTGATGATCGCCGGCACGCCAAAACGGCAACGTCAGAAATCGGCCGATGAGGCGCTGGGAATGGTGGCTTTGGGCGGCTACGGCGACCGCAAACCATCAGAGCTTTCGGGCGGGCAACGCCAGCGGGTCGCCCTCGCCCGCGCGTTGGTGAACAAACCGAAGGCATTGTTGCTGGATGAGCCCTTGGGGGCGCTGGACCTCAAGCTGCGGGAACAGATGCAGGAAGAACTGAAGACGCTTCAGCGCAGTCTTGGAATTACCTTCATCTTCGTTACCCACGATCAAGGCGAGGCGTTGTCGATGGCTGACCGCGTTGCCGTATTCAACAACGGCCAGATCGTGCAGATTGGTGCGCCAGAGGATATCTACTATCGTCCAAAGACGCCCTTTGTCGCCGATTTCGTAGGCTCGTCAAATGTGCTGCCACCCGAGTTTATGAACGGGCTTGTCGGCAAGAGTTCATACGGCGCGGTCCGACCGGAGGCGGTGCGGCTGGCCGAACAAGGGCAAAGCGCCTTGGTGCGTAGTGTCAGCTTTTTGGGTGCGGCAACGCGGGTGACCATGGATATCGGCAATGTTCCGATGACTATGCTGATGCCCAAGGGTGCTGCCGTGCCAAAAGCTGGTGAGACCGTAACGGTCGACTGGGCAGCGGAAGATTTGCATGTGATGGCGCCGGCATGAGTTCTTCGGTCGACACGCAGGCCAGAGGGTTTCTTACCAGCCTTTCAGATACGCTCTGGCGCAAGCCGGGATTGCTGGTATTTCTGCTGATCCTGCCGCCCGCCCTGTGGCTTGGTATCATCTATCTGGGCTCGCTCTTCGCGCTGCTGGCGCAAAGCTTTTTCTCGATCGACGAGTTCACTGGCATCATCCAGTATGAGCTGACGTTCAAGACCTACGCAGAGCTGTTTCGGCCCTCCAACTTTGACATCATCATACGCACGGTGGTGATGTCGGCGGCAGTTACCATTGCCGCAGCGATCATTGGCTTTCCGGTCGCCTATTATGCAGCCCGCTACGCCCGCGGCAAATGGAAAGCGTTGTTCTACCTCGGCGTGATGATGCCGCTTTGGTCCAGCTATCTTGTCAAGGTCTACTCGTGGAAGTTGATCCTCGCCAAGGAGGGCATCCTGAACTGGCTGTTCGAGACCCTGCACCTTGGTTGGTTGCTGAATGCCTACCTTTCGATCCCGATTATCGGGGGAAATTCGCTATCCGTCAGCGCAACCGGCACGTTTCTCGTGTTTCTATACGTCTGGTTGCCGTTCATGATCCTGCCCGTACAGGCCGCCCTCGAACGGGTGCCCCAATCAATGCTCGAAGCGTCAGGCGACCTTGGCGCGCACCCTGCGCAAACTTTTCGGCATGTGCTGCTGCCGCTTGCTCTGCCAGGTGTGATTGCAGGCTCTATCTTTACCTTCTCGCTGACTTTGGGCGACTACATCATCCCGCAGATCGTCGGCTCGTCGCGCAGGTTCATCGGTCAGGCGGTCTATGCCTATCAAGGCACCGCCGGAAATATTCCGCTTGCCGCTGCCTTCGCTGTGGTGCCGATCCTGCTGATGGCCGTCTATCTGTGGATCGCAAAACGTCAGGGGGCTTTCGATGCACTCTGACCGCGCGCCTCTCGGGCTCAAACTGGCCGCTGCCTTCGGGCTAGCTTTCATGCATTTGCCCATTCTGCTCATCTTCGTCTATGCGTTCACGACAGAGGACAAATCCTATCAATGGCCCCCACCCGGTTTTACGCTGAAATGGTTCGCGGTCACTTGGGAGCGGCCCGACGTCTGGGAAGCGATGCAACTGTCGCTTAAGGTCGCCTCGATCTCGACCGTCATCGCGCTTGTGCTGGGCACGCTTTGTGCCGCTGCAGTCAGCCGGACCCGTTTCTTTGGCCGCGAGGTCATCTCTCTGCTGGTAATCCTGCCTATTGCGTTGCCGGGGATCATCACCGGCATCTCCTTGCGGTCAGCTTTCAATCTGGCGGATATCCCGTTCAGTTTCTGGACCATCGTTCTGGGCCATGCGACCTTTTGTGTTGTCGTCGTCTACAACAACGCGGTGGCGCGCTTCCGGCGGGTGTCGGGCAGCCTCATCGAGGCCTCGATGGACCTTGGTGCCAACAGTTTCCAGACGTTCAGATATATTATCCTGCCCAACATCTCGACGGCACTGCTGGCGGGCGGAATGCTCGCCTTTGCGCTGTCCTTTGACGAGGTCATCGTGACGACATTCACGGCAGGACAACAACAAACCCTGCCGATCTGGATGCTTGAGGAACTGGTGCGCCCACGCGAGCGCCCGGTGACCAACGTGGTGGCCATGGTCGTGGTGCTGGTCACTTTTCTGCCGATCCTCGGCGCGTATTATCTGACACGCGGCACCGACACGGTTGCCGGTCAGGGCAAGTAAACAAATGGGAGAGTTCTAATGGAAACCAACATGCTGATCGGCGGCTCGTTTGAAGCAGGTACGGACGCTGAAGAAAGCGTACTGAACCCGCGCACCGGAGAGCTGATCCTAAACCTGCCCGAAGCGAACACCCGGCAGATCGACCGCGCGGTCGCTGCGGCGCGTGCGGCCTTCGCGGGTTGGTCTCGCACGACGCCTTCGGAACGGTCCGCCAAGTTGCTGGCAATTGCTGATGCGATTGAGGCGAACCTCGAAGAACTGGCACAGCTGGAAGCGCTGAACTGCGGCAAGCCGATCAACGAGGTGCGCAACGAAGAAGTCCCGGTCGTTGCCGACTGTTTCCGCTACTTCGCCGGTGCCGTGCGCAATATGCGCACCTCGGCGGCTGGCGAATATATGGCGGGCTACACTTCCATGGTGCGCCGCGATCCAATCGGTGTCGTGGCCTCGATCGCACCCTGGAACTACCCAATGATGATGATGGCCTGGAAGCTGGCCCCTGCCTTGGCTGGAGGCAATACCGTCGTGCTCAAGCCCTCCGAACAGACACCGCTGACGGCGATGAGGCTTGCCAAACTGATGTCTGAGATCCTGCCCGAAGGGGTCGTGAACGTGGTTGTCGGCCAAGGTGCCAGCGTCGGAAATACCCTGATCAGCCATCCGGACGTCGATATGGTCTCGATCACCGGCGACGTCGCGACTGGCAAAAAGGTCCTTCAAGCAGCGTCAAAAACCGTGAAGCGGACGCATCTGGAACTTGGCGGCAAGGCCCCCGTGATCGTGTTTGATGATGCTGATCTGGCTCGGGTCGTGGACGGGTTGAAAGCCTTTGGCTACTACAATGCCGGTCAGGACTGCACCGCTGCCTGCCGGATTTACGCCGGTCCGAAGATTTATGAAAAGCTGGTGGCAGAGCTGTCTTCCGCTGTCTCCAACATCGTTTATGACAACGCGGATGATACGTTGAACGAAATTCCGCCGTTGATATCCGTGCGCCAGCGCGACCGCGTCGCGAGCTTCGTTGAGCGGACCCGCGAACACAAGCACATGGAGGTGACCACAGGCGGCAAGCTGCACGAGGGAAGCGGATTCTACTATCAGCCGACCGTCGTTGCGGGCGCACTCCAGACCGACGAAATTGTTCAGCGAGAAGTTTTCGGTCCCGTGGTGTCCGTGACACGCTTTACTGAGGCCGAAGAAGCGATCACATGGGCGAACGACAGCGATTATGGATTGGCATCCTCAATCTGGACACAGGATGTAAGCCGCGCGATGGAGGTGTCCAGCCGCATGCGTTATGGCTGCACATGGGTGAACACGCATTTCATGTTGGTTAATGAAATGCCGCATGGTGGGCTGAAACAATCCGGATATGGCAAAGACATGTCGATGTATGCCTTGGAGGACTACACCGCTGTGCGGCACGTCATGATCGCTCACTGAGTATCGCGCGCAAAGCAAAATTTGAGGCAGCGTGACTTGAGTGATCCATGACGAAAGATCGCTCGTGATTGGCCTTAGGGTCCATCGGCGCGCTGACCTCCGGCGCGGATCGGAGGTCATCTGCGGCTTTCTGCGAAGACCTATTTATTGATCAGGAGCGCAGGTGAGTTTGGCAGCGCACCCGTTAATTTTAGTTCTTTCGCATAAGTTTGTGATTCATTTCCCCTAAAGCAACATGCGGAGACAGAAACATGGGGCGGTCAGACGTGAGCGATTTGGTTGATACGATTTTGGTGGACGGCACGTCATACGCGCCCGCCACTGTGCCACCCCAGACTACCACATATTGGAAGCCGAGGCACTCGCGACGCTTCTACAGGCGGCCACGCCTCTGAATGAGTGTAAGCCGAGATCTAACGTACCCTACCAGCAATAGCCCAAGCGGGATTAAAACTGGAAATACTGGTTCTTTAGTGTCCCATTGCCTTCAGCGCCCCAAATAGGCAGGGAGCCAAATTGCAATGCCTGGAAATATGATGATCAACGCTAATGCGAGCATCTGAAGGCCCACAAATGGCATTACGCCTCAATAAATGGTCGTGATCGGAATATCAGGTGCGATCCCACGCAGGTAGAACAGATGGCGACAAGACACGCGCTGGTATTTGGCGTTGCACGAAGGGCGTGTTCGAGTGTACCGAGCAGGGCGATGAACTGATGTAGATCATGTCCGGCCACTGCCATTTGACAGATATGGACAGCACGCAGACCACGGAGCTCAGTACAGGAGACAGTCTGTTCGTGCAGGATGGTAGCCGAGTGACCCATATTGGTTTTGATGAAGGTGGTTTGCGACAATGTGCCCTACCTTGCCGTATTCGGCAACTTCTTGAGCGGGCGCGCGATAGAGCCGGTCGCACCCGGTCGACCCGTCGAGGCATCTTCCCCGGTACAGCAATGAGACAAATTTGATACCTTGGGGTTGTATCCAAAGCGCATGGAGATGGACCGAATGTCGTGACGCATTCAAAAGAAACTGGCTTTACTACACAAAGACAATGAAAATGGGGCTTCGCAAAACGTAAGCAACGCGTTGCCCCTAAATTTACACCATCGCGAAAATACGTGCTGGACCACCTGTTCCGCCGGAATGTTTTGGAGCGCCAATGACCAGAGTGGCCCCAACTGCAGGCACTTTATCCAGACCAGCAATGTTCTCAATGCCGAAGCGACCAGTTGGTAGCCATGCGTAATGCGCAGCAAAATCTGGTGACATTCCGTGGTCCAGAGACAACGTGTCTGTGGCGATT
>JAGXHB010000141.1 GCA_024636425.1 Roseobacter sp. | reverse complement strand
GTGCCTCTTGCCGGATCGATCCAGGTGTCGGGCCAATCTGTGGAAGGGGTGCAACGCAGTCTGACCGCTCGACTGGCGAGCGGCTTTACCAACCCGCCGAATGTTTTCGTCTCGCTCGAACGCCCGACCGAAAGGAAAAGGCAGGACCGCGAGCCGAATACCCCGCCACTCATTTCGGTCTTCGTAATGGGCGAGGCGATGAAACCGGGGATGCTGTCATTGCCACCAAAAACCACTCTGTTGCAGGCATTTGCTGTCATGGGCGGGTTTACGAAATTCGCAGCACAAAAGCGTATTCAGCTGCGCCGCACGAACAGCAATGACGACCGTCAGACAATCACCTCACTGAATTACAAACAGATCGAGGCAGGGGCGGAAGAGGGCCGGCTGGTCTTGCAGGACGGCGATGTAATTGTCGTTCCGCAAAGGCGGCTGTTCGAGTAGCATGGGCTGCCTCGCGGGTTTGCTGCAATGCGGTCTACGTGGTCTGGCTGGCTTTTTGCTTTGTGCGGTAGCTTTCATACCCTGCAAGGCGACAGCGCAAAGCTATGAGACGGGCGGGATACAGCTTCGGTTCAGCACGGAAGGACGCGTCACGTCGCAGACGAATGCCGCGCTGAGCCCGGTAGCGTCATCAGCAGCAACAGTTGCGCAAGCAGATTTCAGCTATGGGATTACGACGCAAACACGGTCGCAGTCCTTTGAGTTTGGGTCCGGGATTTCCCTGCGCGGCGCCAAGGAGAGTACGCCCGACGGGATTGTCGATCCTCATGTGACGCTTCGGTATGCGCGTCTGTCTCGTGGTGCGTCGCTTGAGCTTTCTGCGGAGTATCGAGAAACGGATCTTTCGACATCAGGTAGCGCCCGCGATGTCAACGACCCTGCCGAGACACTTACTGGCACGGCAACGCAGCAAACCAGTCGCGTGAAGGCCGCCATTGCGTGGGGCCTTGCGACGCCATTGAGCTTTGGCATCACAGCCCATGCCGGTCGAACGCATTTTCGCGGCGGAGACGCAACGGCACTGGGCGGGCTGCAACTGGGTGACATCACGGAGCATCGGATCGGGGCGCAGATCAACCTTGATCTCGATCCTTTGACCCGGTTGTCGCAGAGCGTGAGCTTTCAAAGGTTTGACACATCGACCTCTGTCGGGTCACGCGAGACGTTTGAAGCTGACAGTCAGCTTCGGATGCAACGTCCTTTGGGTGATTTGAGCTTTGGCGTGGGCTATACCCGAACAGTTGAAGGGTCACGTCTGCGCGCCACGATAGATCGCGATGTCCCGCTCCCGTTCGGGTCGCTTGGCGGTGGCGTGGGTGTATCGAGATCGATTTCAGGGCAGACCTATATGACGGGCAGGGTCGAATATGAAGAAGTCACCGCAACACGCCGGTTCGCTGCGCGGATCGCCCAAGACGTGCAGAGCAGCGCGCGCACGGATGCTGAACGGCTTACCACCGTGCTGAGCATCCTGTACCAGCAAGAAGTGACGAACCGCGGGGCGGTCACGCTTCGCGCGCAACACGGAAAGTCACAAGATACGGCGACCGCGATCACAGCGAGTCTAAGTGCTGTTGAAGTCAGCTATGCGGTCGCGGTGACCAAGGATGTCACGCTTGACCTTGGCGTGCGGCATCGACGGTTGTACGATGACATCACGGGTTCTGCAAAGTCGAACGAGGTTTTTATTTCACTGCGGCGCGTGGTGCTGACGCGTTTCTAGATCCGGCCTGCTGTTTGGAAAACAACCTGTCGTAGGCTGCGAGCAGCGATGGTTCAGAGTGTTCCCAAGAGAGTTTTTTCATCAAGCGGCGGCGGCCTTGCTGTCCCATTTCGCTGCGCAGGTCAGGCTGCTGGATCAGGGTTTCGATCTTTTGCGCGAAATCCGCCGCGTCGTTACCTTGAGCATAAAGCGAAGCATCCGCGGCTGAAACGCGCCCTTCCGTCAGGTCAAACTGCACAACCGGCTTTTCCAGCGCCATGTATTCCATCACCTTGTTCATCGTGGAGATATCATTCATCGCGTTGACCGGATCGGGGGCTAAACCGATGTCGATGATGTTCAAGGCGTCGATGAGTGCGTGGTCATAAAGCGCGCCAGTGAATGTAAACCACTTTGAAAGGTTTAGCCGTGCAACATGGGCGATCGTCTCGTCCAGCGTGGGTCCGAAACCGATGATCAGGAAATGCACATCCTCATGGCCCAGGTGCCGGACAAGATGGTGGGCAGCATCTACCAGCAGATCCATCCCCTCCTGTTGGCCGATGACGCCAACATAGCCCAGCACCGTCGCGGCACCTTTGCGGTAGGTCTGATCGCCCAGCCCCGGCAGAAAATGTTCTGTCCGTGGTGCGGATCGGACGACAAAAACGTCACGCGGTGCCATATGCCCCCGCGTGACCGCGATTCTGCGGAAACTATCGTTCGTGGCCATGGAAACCGTCGCCGTCGCAAAGCTGAGCCGTTCCAAGGCAAGCATCAGGCGATACAAGACGCCCCGCTTGCCGAACTTCGCCTCGAAAAGCTCGGGGCAGACGTCATGGTGATCGAACATATAACGGACGCCATGAACCCGGTAGCGCAGCGCCAGCAGAAACACGAGGTCGGGGGGATTGCACCCTTGGATGGCGTCGAAAGGGCATTCCTTCCAGATGCGGCGGGCAAGGCGAAACCAATGCCAGATCGCGGATGCATACTCCTGCGCATAGGCAAACGTGCCGGAATGTGCCTCCGCGACAGGATAGCGGTGGATCTGCACGCCGTCGATCGTCTCGCGCGGCAGCACCCAGCCCTTGCCCATCGGAGAGATGACCGAAACGCGATAGCCGGCCCGCACCAGCGTCGTCGCCTCGAGCCAGACACGGCGGTCAAGCGGCACAGGCAGATTTTCAACGACGATAAGGATGTGACGGTCAAGGAAGATCAAACGACTGGCCCCGGAAGGTGAAACGATGCCCTTACCATTTACCAAGAGTGGTGAATTTTATGTAAACACGTCTCAAATCTGCGGGTATACGACGACTCTTTGAGACAGGAATTCGGTAACCTTCTGAAGATCTTGGCGAAAGCTGCTTCGGGCGTCCGCTTTTGCCTGCGGATCCGTCAGCCGCAAAAGATAAGACGGGTGCAGTGTAATGAGGACAGGCGTGCCATCTGACGTTGCTTCAATCCCACCCCGACGCGCAAGAAGCTTCTCCCCGGACCCGGTCAACGCTTCGGCTGCGGTCACCCCCATCGCGACGATCAGCTTAGGCTTGATCTGCGCGATCTCGGCGCTCATCCACGGGCGGCAATGCTCAATCTCGGAGCGGTTCGGGCGCTGGTGGATGCGACGCTTGCCACGCGGGGTGAATTTGAAGTGCTTCACCGCGTTGGTGACATAGGCTTGCGTGCGATCAAGATGCACCTCGCCAGCGATCTGGTCAAAGAGTTGGCCCGCCGGACCGACAAAGGGGCGACCGGCAAGGTCTTCGTGATCGCCGGGCTGTTCGCCGACGATCATCAAGGGCGCATGGTCCGGCCCTTCGCCCAACACCGCTTGCGTCGCGTTGCAATGCAGGGGGCATCTTGTGCAGGAACGGATTGCCGCCGGAAGGGCGTCGCGCGGCCCGTTCCAGGCAGACTGGTGCGCTGCCAATTGCGCTTGCAGCTTCGCTGTTCTTGCGGGGGCAAGCGATGGTGCGGCATCGGCCATCGCACGCGCGCGGGCTGGCGCATCTGCAATCATCTGAGGGATCGACGCGGCCTCCGGCATGTTTTTCCAGTATTTTTTCGGCATCTCCGATTGCATCGCTTTGACCATCAGACGCGCCGGATTGAAGATGTTGCGGAAATAGGTGATCCAAAGCTGTTCGCTCGCATCATCGGGCAAGGTCGGTTTATCCTGACCTTCCGCAAAAGACAGCTTCCGGTTCTCGAAAATAGCAGTCACGTCGGGGGTGATGATCCGCCAATCCATGTCGCCAAAGCGGCGCACAAAAAAATCCGCCGTGGGCTCAACTGTATTGTACGTCGGTTCAAACCACGCCGCAAAGGACCGGCGAGCGGCGTCAGGATGGCTGATCTCGCGAAAACGCACGAAGGCCTTCATCTTGTGCTGACACCTGCGCACGTTCTTCTCCATCAACCTGAGCCGGGACAGGTCAGCATCACCACGATCCGACATCAGGTGTGGCGCGTCTTTCAGACGCCATAAATACGCATAAAGCCGCGCGAAACGTTCCGGATCGCTGTGCCAGACCACCGTGTTTGCCATGGTGACAAAGCTGCGCGGCACAGTGATGCGGGCGGTCGGGGCAAGCTCCATGCTTTGCGCGAAAAGATCATTGGGAGCCGTGCCGTCACCCCACACAATCTGATGCGGGGGCACACCTGCCGACAGGAAATCGCGCGCCGTGTTCCGCCACGCCTCTGCACTACCGATTTTGGGAATGACCGCGCTGTGCATCAGAAAAGACTAAGCTGCTCTGGTGGGGGGATAAAACGCGCACGCAGATCAACGCTGTCGACAAGGCTGCCCGGAGACCAGCCGGCGGCGGTGATAAAGCTTTTCGCCTTTTTCATCGAGGCCCCCATCCGGATCAGATCTTCGTATCGCAACGTACGGTGGCGGCGGGTGGTCAATATCCGGTTAACCGTCTTTATACCAAAGCCCGGCACGCGGAGCAGCATTTCACGGCTGGCACGGTTTACATCGAGAGGAAAAGCGGCGCGGTGGACCAATGCCCAAGCAAGCTTCGGATCAACCTCGAGATCGAGATTGCCATCGGTGGTCACAGACGTGATTTCATCCAGCTGAAAATTGTAGAACCTCAGCAACCAGTCAGCTTGATACAGACGATGTTCGCGCTGGAGCGGCGGGCGTATCAACGGCAGTTTGGACGAACTATCGGGGATCGGGGAGAAGGCAGAATAATACACCCGTTTGAGCTTATAGCTGGAGTAAAGCCGCGTAGACTGCCCCAGAACGGTGGCATCGTTTGACCCATCAGCCCCGATGATCATTTGAGTGGACTGCCCGGCCGGTGCAAAGCGCGGCGGGCGCTTGCCTGTATGGGAGGTGTCCTTGGAAATCTCCTTGCGCAGTCTGAAATCAGCCATCGCACGTCTGATCTGTTCCGGCTTCTTTTCGGGCGCGTATTGCTGAACGGCAGCATCTGTGGGCAGTTCCACATTGATCGACAGGCGGTCTGCCAGCAAACCCGCCTCTGCAATCAATTCAGGTGCTGCGTCGGGGATCGTTTTGAGGTGGATGTAACCGCGGAAGTTTTCTTCGTGCCGCAGTTTGCGGGCG
>JAGXHB010000140.1 GCA_024636425.1 Roseobacter sp. | reverse complement strand
CCCACATGGTGGAATAGACGGCGGTCAGAAAGAACTTGATCCAAAGCTTGTTGGCAAAGCTGGTGGTCAGCTTGGGGTCGGTCCGCATCAGCAGGGCAAACGCCTCACCATGGCTGAACTCGTCGTTGCACCATTCGCGGAACCACTTGAAGATCGGGTGAAACCGGTGTTCGGGATGCGCCTCAAGATGACGGAAGATCGTGATATACCGGGCATAACCGATCTTTTCCGACAGATAGGTTGCGTAATAGATAAATTTAGGCCGGAAATAGGTATATTTCTTCTGCTGCGTCAGAAAGCCAAGGTTCACAGATACGCCCGCTTCGCGCAGTGCGTCGTTGATAAAGCCCGCATGGCGGGCCTCGTCGCGGGCCATGAGCTGGAACAGCGTCGTGATGTCGGTGTTCGACCCGCGTCGCTTCATCTCCTTGTAAAGCACACAGCCCGAAAACTCTGCCGTACAGCTCGAGATCAGGAAATCGATGAACTCGGCCTTGAGAGGGGCGGGCATGTTGTCCCAATCCGCATCCCAGTCGTCATTCTTCTTGAAATGGCCCTTGTTGGGGTCTGATTTCATCTGCGCGATCAGGGCATCCCATTCCTCACGCACGGGTGTGACGTCAATCGCATCCATCTCGTCAAAGTCGGTGGTGTAGAACCGCGGTGTCAGCAGCGTGTTCTGCATCGCGATATTGGTGGCTTCCTCGTCGGTCAGCGGCGGCAAGGCTTCCTGACGGGCAATCGCCTCTTCTGCGGTTGTCGCATCCGAAGAATGGGGGGTGTTATGGGCATTCATGACAGCACCTCGTCGCTGAAGGAAAATTCGCACAGCTCCATGAACTCAAAATCGCCTGTGGCGCGGGTCCAAAGCTGCTCCAGCTTGCTAGCACGGGTGATCGTCGCGACACGCTCCTCCTCGACCAGCGTGCCGTAGGGGGCCATGATCTCGGCACCGTGGACCTGCACGCTGTCACCGGGATGAATGACCGCCCCGTTATTGAACCGCACATGCGCGCTCAATTCCTCGAAACGATGTGAAATCGTCACCGTGCAAGGTGCGGTTTCTTTCTCTCTGAATATCAGTCCCATCAGGTTCCCTCCTTTGATGGTCGTGGGTTCAATCGATCAGCTTGGCGAAAGCTGCGATATTGTCAGACCCGTAGCCAATCAGTTCGACTGTCAGGTCCGTTGCGGTATCGATCACGGCGATATGGTCGTTTTCGCGGCGCACCACGCGTACCGGTGCGGTCTTGTCCACGCCCTCGGTGTGGCGTTGACGGTCGAATACCCGCCAGATCACCCCGATAAAGCCGTTCTTGTCTTCGGTAGAATAGGTCAGGACGGTGCCGCCCATGTCCGTTACGGTCACGGCACCCTCGCGAGTACCCACCAGAATGATCTGCCGTTCAGCTACAATCGGTGCCTCGATCAGGACACCCGTTTTTGCGTGATCGGTGATCTGAGCGTAGCCGACCAACAGCAGCACAAAGGCCATCAGTCCGAACATCGCCCGCACCAGAAAGCGCGGAACCAGTTCCTTTTCGTCCATTTTGAATGGGATCTCGGTCTGTGCCATTGCGCTCACTCCGCCGCCATGGCGACAGGTGCGATGCGTTCGACCTGCGGCTGGCTTGTTCTGATTTCGGCAGCGTCGGCAAAGATCGCGGCAACCTTTTCCACATCCGCGATACAGCGCAGCGCGGGCTGCGTTTTCGCAAAGTGCCATGGCCGTACATTCGGCCACAGCGTGAGATAGGAAAACCGTGTCTCGTCCAGCAGTTCAAAGGCGATCGTGCCGTGCCCGGACCGTTTCAAATCCAGCGACGCATTCCCTATTTTGGTGTAGGGCAGGTTCAGCGTCATGGTCAGCGCCGCTCCGATCCGCATCGCGACCCGCTTGTTGGTCAGCGTATAGACCGTTGCGCGGGCCTGAACCCATGCCAGTCCGGTCAGGACCAGCACCACCAAGGCACAGATCAGCGCAAAGGGGATAGCATGCAACACGGCATCATTCATCGGAATCATCGTTGACGACACCCCGACCCGCCAGACCGCCAGCACGGCAAAGTAGCCGATGATCCAGTTGATCTTGAAACCCTCGCGGGCCAACTTCATGGTCGAGGGGCTGCCTTGCCAGAGGATATGCTCCCCCTCTGGCAGTGCTTCGGGAAGTCCCTTTATTGGTTCGAATGCAAAGTCATCATGCGACATGGCGTAAGCCCCCTTTTCGGCTGTTGATCAAAGCTGCGCTTCAAGACGCTTCGGGTCGGCATAGAGCGTGCCGCCACCGAACCAGGCCATGATCTTTTCTTCTTCCAGCAGGGTGATTTCACCATCTGCCTTGGTCTGCGGCACACCCTCGAATTGCGCGGCATAGATTGACCGCACAGTAACGCGGTCGCTTTTGATGCGTGCCATCGTCATCGGGATCAGACGAATGTTTCCCGACCCTTCGGGGTTCAGGTCCACCGTCAGATACCGCACCAGCGATTCCGGCACATCGACCCACATGTCGATGATGCGGCCGACCACTTCGCCATCACCCGAAACGACGGGCTTGCCCCGCGGGTCACGCCCGGCAGAGAACGAGAAGTCGGGCAACTGCGACATCGGCTTGATCTTGGCGTGGCCATGCGCGTCCAGTTCGGCAACATCACGGCGGTTCGCCCAGGATGCAGGGCCCACACCGTCAACCATCGGATCACCCGTCGGAATGTAGGGAGACCCGGCGGACATCGAAGACCGCTCAAGTGCCAGCTCGGTACGGTCAGGGCGCTGGCCCGACGGGACAACGACTTCTCCACGCCCGTGAGGCAGCTTGAACGTCTTGTCCTTGGCAAGCGAGAACAACCCTTCGCGCGGCCCGCCATGGCCCGTCTCGTCTTCCAGCGGATAACCTTCGCGCATGCTTTCTGTTTGCAGATAGTAGATCAGCAGAGCGAGAAAGAGCCAGAAGCCCCAGATCGCGGCGCTTGCCAGATCGAAATTACCGAAAAATGTTTGGCCGACCATGATGGTGTCCTCCAGATGTTAAGTAGGGAAATCCGCAAGGCCCATGGGCCGTTGGATTGGGGTGGTGATCTTCCGGACCCGCACCAGCGGACCAAGAGCAATCAGAGTGAAAAACAGTAGATAAACTTCGATGTGGTAGACCACGGAATACCCGAGCGCGGGATTGGTCAGGCCTTCGCCGAAACCGCCAGAAACCGCGAAAGCGCTGACGACATCGCGCAGCGTACCGCCGATGACGATGGAGAGCCCGCCCGCCGTGGCCTGCGCGGCACCCCACGCCCCCAATGCTAGGCCGCGTCCTGCGGTCCCTTGAACCGGCATGGTCATCGCCGCATTCAACGTGGAGATTGCAAACATGCCACCGCCGAAACCGATCCCGGCAGCACCGGCAAAAAACAGCACCGGGGACATCAGAGGCCCCGCGAAAATGACGGCGCAAAATCCGACAAGCCCGAAAAGCAGCCCGCGTCCGGCCATGCGGTAAGGATCAATGTTGCGCGCCAACCATCTGGCCGCCAGACCAAAAGCGAGCAGCGCGCCGGTTGCCCAAACCGCCGTCAGCAAGGTGGTCGCAGAAACGCTAAGCCCAAGGATTTCGCCCCCGTAGGGTTCCAGCAGCACGTCTTGCATGTTGAACGCCATCGTCCCCATGAACACGACCACCAGCAGCCGCCCGGCATCACCGCCTGCGGTAAAGTCCGACCACGCGTCGCTGAACTTGGGCTGCGGTGCCGCACGTTCGGTGCGTGTCATCGGCTTGACCTTTTCCTGCTTCCACAGGGCGATCAGGTTCAGAACGATCGTCATGACCGCAGCACCCTGCACCACCTGGATCAGGCGCAATTCGCTGAAATCGCGCAGCAACGTGCCGATGACCAGCGATGAAATCCCCATCCCGACCAGGAACATCACATACAGCAACGCCACAACGCGGGGCCGTGTCTCGTCGCTGGCGCGGTCAGCGGCCAGCGCCAGACCCGCTGTCTGCGTCATGTGCATGCCGATGCCCGTCAGCAAAAACGCAAGGCCCGCGCCAAGCTCGGCGGCCCAAGGCACATTTAGCGCGGCACTGCCGGTAAAAAGCACAAGCCCCATCGGCATGATCGCCAACCCGCCGAACTGCCACATCGTGCCAAACCAAAGATAAGGCACCCGCTTCCAGCCAATCGCACTGCGATGGTTATCCGATTTGAAGCCCAACAACGCCCGGAACGGCGCGCTCAGCACCGGCAATGCGATCATGATCGCGACGATCATTGCAGGCACCGACAGTTCAACGATCATCACTCGGTTCAGCGTGCCCAGCAACATCACCGATGCCATACCCACAGAAACCTGAAACAGCGACAGGCGTAGCAGCTGGTTCAGCGGCAGGCCTTCGCTGGCGGCATCTGCAAAAGGCAGCATCCGTGCAGACAGGGATTTGAAGGTTTTGGCGGGGATGATCATGGGCGGAACTCCAATGCCGTCGAAATATAGAAACCGGAGTTGACCCGCTCGATCTCGCGCAACCGTCCAGCGACGCCGGCGTCGCGCAAAGCGGATGCGATGCGGGGCGCGGAATGCGGGATCATCGTGGGCGACCGGTCCTTGCGCGGAAACATCTGTCCGGCGCGCCACATGGCCATCAACAAAGGTGTCCGCGGGGCCAGCGTAAAGATCATACTGCCGCCCAGACGTGCGCGCAGGCCGCCAAGGCTTGCCGCGATGTCGGGTGCGTCATAGTAGATCATGCTGTCCATCGCCATGACGTGATCGAACCGCCCCAGTTCAGGGGCCAGCATGTCACCCGCGCGAAACTCAATCTGCCCTGCGACATGCGCAGGGCACCGTTTCTGCGCGATCTCGATCAGCGAGGGCGAGATATCGACCCCGACAACCTTCGCACCGCGCAGCGCCAGTTCAACCGACATCGCCCCCGTGCCGCATCCCGCATCAAGCACGCGCATCCCTGTCAGATCGGCGGGCAACTGCGATAGCATGACCGCCCGCATCCGGTCACGTCCTGCACGCACCGTGGCGCGAATGCCCGAAACCGGGGCATCCGATGTCAGGCGTTCCCAGGTGCGCGTCGCAGTCCGGTCAAAATAGGTTTCGACCCGCGCCCGCGTGCGTTCATAGGTAGGCGCAGTGGTCATCAATCGAACCCCAGCAATTCAAAGATCTCACGGTCCGGCAGCGGAGCCGGAGCCATCGGCTCTGTCCCGTTCCACAGCGTTTCGGCCAGGCGGATGTATTCCTTGCGCACCTGAACAATTTCTTCATCGTCGGGCATTTCAAACAGGGTTTTCTTTTTCAGGCGGCTGCGACGGATCGCGTCCAGATCGGGCATATGCGCCAGACGGTTGAACCCGACGGTACGGCAATAGCGATCCACCTCGTCGGTGTCTTTCGACCGGTTGGCCACGCAACCCGCCAGACGCACCTTGTAGTTCTTGGACTTGGCCTGCACCGCCGCAATGATCCGGTTCATTGCATAGATGCTGTCGAAATCATTCGCCGTCACGATCAGCGACCGGTCCGCATGCTGCAAAGGCGCGGCAAACCCGCCGCACACCACGTCACCCAGAACATCGAAGATCACCACATCGGTATCTTCGAGCATATGGTGCTGTTTCAACAGCTTGACGGTCTGACCGACAACATAGCCGCCACAGCCCGTGCCCGCAGGAGGGCCACCGGCCTCGACGCATTTCACGCCGTTATAGCCTTCAAAGACGAAGTCTTCGGCGCGCAATTCTTCGGGATGGAAATCCACCTCTTTCAGAATGTCGATCACGGTCGGGATCAGCTTGCCGGTCAGGGTGAACGTACTGTCATGTTTCGGGTCGCATCCAATCTGGAGAACGCGATGCCCCAGCTTGGAAAACGCCGCAGACAGGTTCGACGATGTCGTCGATTTACCGATCCCGCCTTTG
>JAGXHB010000139.1 GCA_024636425.1 Roseobacter sp. | reverse complement strand
GCTTCCTTCAGGATCCGATGCAGCCGCACCGCATTTGACATGGGATGGCCGACCCTTTGCCACCGGAGAGGCGACCTTTTTCGAGATCTCGGGGTGTTACCGGCGCTATCACGCACCTTTCTGCCGGACTCTCTTCCTTGGCACACCGCCTGATTTTCTCAAGCGGGCAGAGGCGGCGCTTGTCGAAGGGCTGGAGGCCGGGTTGGATATGGCGCGCGCGGGAAACCGCGCTTGCGATGTTGCCAATGCACTTGCGGCACCGCTCGAGCGGGCAGGTATCGAACGGGGTGCGCGCTGCGGGTATCCTATCGGGATCAGCTATCCGCCCGATTGGGGAGAGCGCACAATCTCCCTCCGCTCCGAGGATGAAACCGTGCTGGAGCCGAACATGACGTTCCACTTCATGCCGGGCCTGTGGATGCAGGACTGGGGGATCGAGATCACGGAAAGCATCCGCATCCGTGAGGATGGTCCGGCTGAGACTTTCTGCAACCGTCCGCGAAAGATGTTCGTGAAATGACGTTGCAGGCTACCATTGATCTGCTTGACCGTCTGATCGCCTATCCAACCGTTTCGACCGACAGTAACCTCGAAATGATCGTCGATCTGTCGGGGCGGTTGCAGGGCTTGGGCGCGCGCACGCATATCTTTGGCGACGAGACGGGAACCAAGGCGACGTTGTTCGGGTCGCTTGGGCCGGATGTGCCGGGCGGTGTGTTGTTGTCGGGCCACTCGGATGTGGTGCCAGTCACCGATCAGGACTGGCACAGCGATCCCTTCAGGATGCGACAGGCGGATGGTGTTCTTTACGGGCGCGGCGCTTGCGACATGAAGGGTTTCATCGCTGCAAGTGTTGTCATGGCCGAACATTATGCGTCCTTGCCGCTGAAGCGACCTGTTCATTTTGCCTATACCCACGACGAGGAAACGGGATGTCTGGGCGCGCAGGCCCTGATCCCTGAACTGGCGCGGCTTGGCATCAAGCCCGACATCGCCATCATCGGCGAACCGACGGAGATGCGGGTGATCGAAGGGCACAAGGGGTGCTGCGAATACACCACCCGGTTCGAGGGGTTGGAAGGTCACGGGTCGTCGCCCGATCTGGGCGTGAATGCCGCCGAGTATGCCGTGCGCTATGTCTCGCGGCTGATGGCACTGCGCACAGATCTGCGCGCGCGGGTGCCGGCAGACAGCCGCTTTGATCCGCCCTATACCACGATCAATATCGGTCGGGTGCAGGGAGGTCATGCGCATAATGTGATTGTCGGCAAGGCCGAGGTCGATTGGGAGTTCAGGCCGGTCCAGACCTGCGATCTGCATTTCGTCAAATCCACGATGCAGGCCTATATCGAAGAAGAGCTGCTGCCGGCTATGCGCGCCGTCTATCCCGCTGCCGACATCTCAACCGAAACACTGGGCGAGGTTGTGGGGCTTGAGCCCATGCCCGAAAACGCCGCCCGCGATCTGGTGGCAGGGCTGCTGGGTGCCAATGCCGCCGATGTCGTTCCCTTCGGGACCGAGGCGGGGATGTTTCAGGAGATGGGTATGGATGTCATCGTCTGCGGGCCGGGGTCGATTGCGCAGGCGCACAAGCCGGACGAATTCGTGAGCCTTGACCAGATGCAGTTGTGTTTGGGGATGCTGGAACGGCTGGGTCAGAAACTGGTCTAGGGGCGCGGACCGGCCGCGCCCCTGATCTGCGTCACCCCAAAGGGGACTCGTGATCGTGCTGGTGATCTTCGGCGGCTTTGAGCAAGTCGCCTTCTTTCAGCGCGGCATAGGTTTCATCCAGCGCATTCTGGGCGCGCGTCTGGAAGATCTTGATCTCTTCGGGGGTGATGACAAGCGGCGGAGAGATGATCATCCGGTCGCCTACGTGACGCATCACCAGATTGTTCGCGAAACAGCGTTCCCGGCACATGAACCCGACGGTCCCGGCGTCGCCCGCGAATTTTGACCGTGTCGCCTTACGGGGGGTCAGGGGCAGCGACGCCATCATGCCGGACACGTTGACCGTCCCGACAAGCGGATGTTCCGCCAGCGTATCCAACGCCTCTTTCAATGCGGGTGCGGCCACATTGTTGACGTGTTCCAGCACGTTCTCGTCCTGCAGGATCCGCAGGTTTTCCAGCGCAACCGCTGCACAAACCGGGTGGCCTGAATAGGTGTAGCCGTGGTTGAATTCGCCAGAGTTGATCGTTTTGGCGATTTCGTCACAAACGATCGACCCGCCAATCGGCTGGTAACCCGAGCTGAGACCCTTGGCGATTGTCATAATGTGTGGCTTGATCCCCATCGTCTCGCTGCCGAACCAGTTGCCGGTGCGGCCAAATCCGCAGATGACCTCATCTGCGATGATCAGGACGTTGTACTTGGAGCAGATGCGCTGAATTTCCGGCCAATAGGTGCTGGGCGGGACAATCACGCCGCCGGCACCCTGAACGGGTTCTGCGATGAACGCCGCGACGTTCTCCGCACCCAGTTCAAGGATCTTTGCCTCAAGTTCCTGAGCGCGCGCAAGACCGAAGTCTTCGGGTGTGTGGTCGCCGCCCTCTGCCCACCAGTCGGGCTGGTTGATGTGGTGGATGCCGGGAATTGGCATGCCGCCCTGAGCATGCATGTACGCCATCCCACCAAGCGACCCCGACCCCATGCTGGACCCGTGATAGGCGTTCTTGCGGCTGATGATATGGGACTTCTCCGGCTTGTCCTTCATCGCCCAATAGGTTCGGACCATGCGGATGTTGGTGTCATTCGCCTCTGACCCGGAGCCTGCGAAGAAAACATGGTTCAGGCCTTCGGGTGCCAGTGATGCAATTTCCTTGGCCAACGCGATCGCGGGCACATGCGATGTCATGAAAAACGTATTGTAGTAGTTCAGCTCCAGCATCTGCCGCGCTGCGACATCGGCCATTTCCTGACGGCCATACCCAATGTTGACGCACCAAAGCCCCGACATCGCGTCTAGGATCTCGTTTCCGTCGCTGTCGGTCAGATAGATGCCCTTGGCACGTGTGATGATCCGCGCGCCTTTGGCGGCAAGCTCATCGTTCGTGGTGAAAGGATGCATATGGTGCGCGGCGTCCAGTGCCTGCAATTCATCGGTCGGCATGTGGTTCGTGATGTAAGACATAAAAGCACCTCTTAGCAGGGGAAAATCGGTTTGCCCCAGAATATGATCAAATTATGCGGAGTCAATCGAATCGCAGGAATTCACCCGCAAATTAAAGCGATGCCTGAATTTGCAGCATCCCTTGGGCGACGTCTTCGGTCATTGCCTGTGCGGCGAGAGCGGCATCCCGGGTTTCGAACGCCGCCAGAAGATCTGCATGTTTGTCCGGCAGGTTTGCGGTGCCTGATCGGCCGCAGACAACCCGCAAGGAAGGACCGAACCGCAGCCAAAGCCGGTCGACGGTTTCGCTGATGATCGGAGCATCCGCAATCCGGTAGATTTCCGCGTGAAACTGGTAATTCTGTTTGAGGTATTCGCCAATATCTCCGCGTGCGATCGCCGCATTCAACGCGTCGTCGATCCGGGTCAGCAAGGCGAGGTTTGCTTCATCCATGCGCGCGGTTGCCCGACGCGTCAATTCCGGCTCCAGGGTCTCGCGTATGAATTCAAGCTCTTGCAGATCGGGAAGCGTCAGGATTGGCACTGATACCCGTCGGTTGCCCTGATGGATCAATGCACCTTCCGCGATCAGACGGCGCAAAGCCTCGCGCACAGGCGTCATTCCTGCGCTCAACTGATCTGTCAGCCCCTGAATCGTGACCGCTTGACCGGGGGCCAGATCGCCAAATAGGATCAGGGAACGCAGCCGTTCGTACACGTGCTGATGGGCGGGAACTTTGGCAATGGTATCGCCTATGTGGTTCTCTGAAATGCTGATAGTGGATCTGGCCATTCAACCTGCTCAAATTATATTCAACTCGGTTTGCTTGCGCAGCAATCCCGTGCGTGTGAACATAAATCATCTTGTCGCCGGACGCAAAACTTGATCAAATTATCCAAAGGCTGGATAAACCATGCTTAACCAACGGGAGAAACTTATGAAATTCGGGATACTTGGCGGCGTTGCCGCAACGGCTCTCATCGCGACCTCTGCCATCGGCGAAGAGGTTCGTGTCTACAACTGGTCCGATTACATCGACGAATCCTTGCTGGAGAAGTTTGAGGAAGAAACCGGTATTGACCTGACCTATGACGTGTTCGACAGCAACGAAGTGCTGGAAACCAAGATGCTTGCAGGCGGTTCCGGTTATGATGTCGTCGTGCCTTCGGGGACATTTCTGCAGCGCCAGATTTCAGCTGGCGCGTTCCAGAAACTGGACAAGTCCAAGCTGCCCAACATCGAAAACATGTGGGACGTGATCTCGGAGCGGGTATCGAAATACGACCCCGGCAACGAATATGCGATCAATTACATGTGGGGCACGACCGGTCTTGGCGTGAACATCAACAAGGTCAAGGAAGTGTTGGGCGAGGATGCGCCCGTAGACTCGCTTGCGTTGATCTTCGATCCTGCGAACATGGAAAAGCTGCAATCCTGTGGCGTGCAGTTCCTTGATGCGCCGGTCGAACTGATCCCTGCGGCACTTCAGTACATCGGCGAAAATCCCGATGCGCAGGACGTGGAAACCATCGAAAAGGCAGAGCCTGTTCTGACCGCGGTCGCCCCCTATGTGCAGAAATATCACAGCTCTGAATACATCAACGCGCTGGCAAACGGTGATATTTGCGTCGCTTTCGGCTGGTCCGGTGACATCCTTCAGGCCCGTGATCGCGCGGCAGAGGCTGATAACGGTGTGGAGATCGAGTATTACGCACCGAAAGAAGGTGCCCTGATGTGGTTCGACAACATGGCCATTCCGGTTGATGCGCCGAACCCTGATGCCGCGCACAAGTTCCTGAACTTCATCATGGATCCCGAGAACATGGCTGCGGCATCCAACTATGTCTATTACGCCAACGGCAACGAGGCGAGCCAGGAGTATCTGGTGGAAGATGTGATCGACGACACCGCGATCTATCCTGACGAAGCGACGCTGGAAAATCTTTATACCACATCGCCCTACGACCCCAAAGTGCAGCGCGTCGTGACGCGTCTGTGGACAAAGGTCAAATCCGGCACCTAAGCTGGTCTGTACCGGGGCAAGGCTGACCGGCCTTGCCCTTTTTAAATGCCCCAGCCTGTGACGACAGGCCGTGCAAAGGAAGACCCAGAGTGAGCCAGAAAATCTTTGCCCCTTGGGATGACCCAAACGAAAAACCCCTGATCCGCTTCGAGAATGTCACAAAAAGATTCGGTGATTTTACGGCGATTGATGATCTGACACTCAATATCTACGAACGGGAATTCTTTGCGCTTCTGGGCCCGTCCGGGTGCGGCAAGACAACCATGATGCGGATGCTGGCCGGGTTTGAAAATCCGACATCGGGCAAAATGGAACTGTCTGGCAAGAATATCGCCGGCATCCCGCCCAACAAACGCGCCGTGAACATGATGTTCCAGTCTTACGCGCTGTTCCCGCACCTGAGCGTCTGGGAGAATATCGCCTTTGGCCTTAAACGTGGCGACATGCCGAAAGACCAGATCGCGGCGCGGGTCGAGGAGATGCTAAAGCTGACGCGGCTGACCAAATTCTCGGGCCGCAAGCCGCATCAGATCTCGGGCGGACAGCGGCAACGGGTTGCCCTTGCGCGGTCGCTTGCGAAAGCACCGAAACTGCTGCTGCTGGATGAACCTTTGGGCGCGCTTGACAAGAAACTGCGACAAGACACCCAGTTCGAGCTGATGGATATTCAGGAAGGCACAGGAACCACCTTTGTGATCGTGACACATGATCAGGAAGAAGCGATGACTGTGGCCAGCCGCGTTGCTGTCATGGACGAAGGGCGGATCATTCAGGTGGCCACGCCAGACGGCATCTACGAGGCACCCAATTCCGTCTACGTCGCCGATTTTATCGGGGATGTGAATATCATCGAAGGCACCGCCAAAGCTGCTGGCGATGCCATGTACCATCTGGACTGGTCGGCAGATCAGGCCCCGCTTCTTGCAACGTCCGAAGCGACCTTTGCCGAAGGGCAGACCGCACATCTCGCGATCCGTCCCGAAAAGATCGGCATCACCGTCGAGAAGCCTTCGGACAAGGAAAATGCCGTTG
>JAGXHB010000138.1 GCA_024636425.1 Roseobacter sp. | reverse complement strand
TTTTGCCTTCTTGGCCTTTAACATTTGTAACATTTTGCGGGCCATGCCCGGTTTTTCCACCTGAGGGGCGCGACCAATGGCCAGCGCGTCGGCTTCGACGTCAGACGTGATGACAGAGCCTGATCCTGTCATTGCGCCGTTCCCGATATGAACCGGAGCGACCAGCATCGTATTCGACCCGATGAAGGCACCGGCGCCGATATGGGTGTGGTGCTTCAGAACGCCGTCGTAGTTGCAGGTGATGGTGCCCGCGCCGATGTTGGCCTTGGCACCGATTGTGGCATCCCCGATATAGCTTAGATGGTTGACCTTGGCCCCTTCGGCGATCTGGGCATTCTTGACCTCGACGAAATTGCCGATGCGGACATCTTCGGACAGCTCGGCACCGGGGCGCAGCCGCGCATAGGGGCCGACGATGCCGCCGCGTGAGACATGGCACCCTTCAAGATGGCTGAAGGCGCGGATGGTGACACCGGATTCGACGGTTACACCGGGCCCGAAGACGACATTGGGCTCGATCTCGGTATCGCGGCCAATATAGGTATCGCGGGCGAAATAGACCGTCTCGGGGGCCACCAGCGTGACGCCATCTTCCAGCATGGCAGCGCGGGTGCGGGTCTGGAACGCGGCGTCGGCAGCGGCCAGATCGGCACGGGAATTGACGCCCAGCGTTTCCGCCTCGGGGCAGGTGACGGCAGCAGCTTTCAGCCCGCGGGCGCGGGCGATGCTGATGATGTCCGTCAGATAATATTCCTGCGATGCGTTGTCATTGCCCACGGCATCGATAAGGTCGAACAGCAGGTTGGACTTGCACGCAATAACACCGCTGTTGCAAAGGGTTATGGCGCGCTCTTCATCCGAGGCATCTTTGAATTCGACAATGCGGTCAAGGCTGTCGCCGTTCATCACCAGTCGCCCGTAGCGGCCCGGATCTGCGGCTTCAAACCCCAGCACGACCACATCCGTGTGGGCAACTTTTTCGCACATTTCCTCAAGCGTTTCGGTCCGGACAAACGGCGTATCGCCGTAAAGCACGATGGCGACGCCGTCGAAACCGTCGAGGGCTGCGCGTGCCTGACCGACGGCATGGGCCGTGCCAAGCTGTTCTTCCTGCACGACGACGACGGCGTCTTCGTCAAAGTCTTTGGCGGCGGCGGCGACGAGGTCGGCACCATGGCCGGCAACAACAACGGTGCGCGCGGGCGACAGTGCCGCACCGGATGCCATCGCATGTTCCAGGAGAGGGGCAGCCGCAACCTTATGGAGCACCTTGGGCAAGTCCGATTGCATCCGCGTACCTTTGCCTGCGGCCAAAAGGATCAGTGCAATTTCCATAGAAAATCTCTTTAATTAATTAACTTCGGCTCTCTTTACCTTGTTGGTGTTTTTGCGCAAGGCTGGTGGCGATCAAACAAGATTTCGGCTTGCAACAAGCCTAGGCAAAGGGGCGCCGATGAAAACGGTTGTATTCGATCTGGACGGAACATTGGCGGACACCAGCGGCGATCTGATCGCGGCGGCCAATGCGTGTTTCCGCGACATGGGCGCGGGCGATCTGCTGGACGCGCGCCTTGACGCGGGGACAGCGCTCAAGGGGGGGCGGGCGATGTTGCGTCTGGGTATGGAGCGTTTGGGCCGCGCCAAGGACGAAGCCGCGATCGACCGGTATTATCCCATGCTGCTGGATGCCTACGCGCAGGACATCAACACGCATACCGTGCTTTATCCCGGCGCGGTGGAGGCGGTAACCGCGTTGAAGCTGGCGGGATACCGCGTGGCGATCTGCACGAATAAGCCCGAAGAATTGGCCCACACACTGCTGACCCGGCTGGGTGTGCGCGACATCTTCGGCTCGATGCTGGGAGCGGATACGCTTGCCGTGCGCAAACCCGATCCCGAACATCTGTTCGAGACAGCCCGACGCGCAGGCGGTGATCCGGCGCAATGCTGTCTTGTGGGGGATACGCGCACCGACCGCGACACCGCCGCCGCAGCAGGGGTGCCGTGTATTCTGGTGACATTCGGCCCTTCTGGTGACGACATGGCTGCGCTCAACCCCGAAGCGTTACTTGATGATTTTGCGGATTTGCCGGCGCTTGTGCCGCCACTGATCGGGGCTGCGTGATATGACGGACCGCTTCATGGGCAGCTTCACCCAGCAGGAACCGATCCCGGAGGACGCGATCGAAGCTGCCGTCGCGGTCATGCGCCACGGCCGGTTGCATCGCTATAACACCGCAAGCGGCGAAATCGCCGAAGCCACGTTGCTGGAGCAGGAGTTTGCCGCCTTCGTCGGTGCGAAATACTGCGTTGCCGTGGCGTCGGGCGGCTATGCCATGGCGACGGCCTTGCGCGCTGTCGGTGTGCAGGCGGGGGATAACGTGCTGTCCAATGCCTTTACGCTCGCCCCTGTGCCGGGCGCGATTGCCGCTGTCGGGGCCAAGCCCGTCTACGTTGATGTGACCGAAGATCTTGTCATCGACCTTGAGGATCTTGCGGCCAAGCTGGGTCGGGCGCAGGTTTTACTGCTGAGCCACATGCGCGGGCACATGTGCGACATGGATGCGCTGATGGCCCTTTGTGATGGCGCAGGTGTCCGAGTGATCGAGGACTGTGCCCATACGATGGGGGCCGCGTGGAACGATGTGCCCTCCGGGCGGCATGGGGCGGTCGGATGCTATTCCTGTCAGACCTACAAACACATCAACGCGGGCGAGGGCGGTTTTCTTGTCACGGATGATGACGACATTGCTGCGCGGGCGATCATGCTTTCCGGATCATACATGCTGTATGATCGGCACCTTGCCGCCCCGCCCCCCGAAGCGTTCGATCAGATCAGATACGAGACGCCCAACATTTCAGGGCGGATGGACAACCTGCGGGCGGCTTTGCTGCGCCCACAACTGAGAACGCTGCCGGATCAGGTCGCACGCTGGAATGAGCGCTATACCGAGATCGAAGCGGGCCTGCGCAATACGCCGGGCCTGTCTGTGATCGAAAGGACGGTGCAGGAACGCTATGTCGGGTCGTCCATCCAGTTCCTGCTCAAGGACTGGCTGCGCCCGCAAATTGAAGAAGTACTGGCCCGCTGTCTGTCGCGCGGGGTCGAGCTCAAGTGGTTTGGCGCAGCGGATCCTGTCGGATTTACCAGCCGCTACGACAGTTGGCGCTATGCGCCCGCACCCGCGATGCCAAAAAGCGATGCGGTGCTGGCGGGTCTGATCGACATGCGCGTGCCGTTGACCTTCTCGCGCGATGACTGCCGACTGATCGCCCGGATCATCCGCGAAACGGTTGGCACGGTCTATCAGCGCGCAACATAGAAAAGGGGCACTGAAACAGCGCCCCTCCTGATCTTCCCGATGTCGCTTTCAGAATACGATGACGCCGTGTTCGCCCATGTCAGGCTTTTCCTTGCCGACGTTGGCCTTGGCGATTTCGTAGAGGAAGGACAAGCTGCCACCCGTCACCCAGACTTCGGCTTCAGCGAGATCCATGCGTACTAACTGGATGTCGTCATCCTTGCGTCCGTCCTCGAACCACGCAGCAGCGACGGCGGACCAAAGCTCGTCCAGCTTGGCAGGATCCGTCACGGCCTGCACCGCGCCGTCGATGCGGGCATACAGACTTTCGTTGGCGGAGCTGACCGTGAACTCGGCAGCAGCGCCGGACTGAGCTACCTGCGCCAGTTCGGTGCCGTTTGCCGTGATAAACCACAGCGCATTTGCGTCACGGTCTACATAATGGCTCATCGGGACAGCGCGTCCCCCATCGGTTGCAAGCATCCCTGCGCGTGTGTCGTCCAGACGGTCCCAAAACTCGCTTTTCAATGAATCGCTCATGGCTTTAACTTCCTTTGATCTGGTTTCACCGGGCCAACGACCACCCCCTCTGCGTGGTTCCGTGCAAGCGCAGATTTGCTTGACTGAATTCTGTGGGGGTGTAGAGTAATGAACAAGTGTTCAATAAACCTTGGGGGAGGGGTGCATGTTCAACGCCAGTATGAAGTTTGACTTGGGCGATGATGTGAACGATATGCGCGACATGGTGCATCGCTGGGCACAGGAACGCGTCAAACCGATGGCAGCAGAAATCGACCGCAGCAACGATTTCCCGCCCGAGCTTTGGCAGGAGATGGGCAGCCTTGGTCTGCTGGGCATGACGGTCGAGGAAGAATTCGGCGGCACCGGCATGGGCTATGTCGCCCACACCGTCGCGGTCGAGGAAATCGCGCGCGCGTCTGCCTCTGTTTCGCTGTCTTATGGGGCGCATTCCAACCTGTGCGTCAACCAGATCCGGCTGAACGGCACGCCCGAGCAAAAGCAGAAATACCTGCCGGGCCTGTGTTCCGGCGCACATGTTGGCGCGCTGGCGATGTCAGAGCCGTCGGCGGGCAGCGACGTGGTGTCGATGAAACTGCGGGCCGAAAAGCGCAATGATCACTACCGCCTGTCGGGCAACAAATACTGGATCACGAACGGACCCGATGCCGATACGCTGGTCGTCTATGCCAAGACCGACCCCGACGCTGGATCCAAGGGGATCACCGCGTTTCTGATCGAAAAATCCATGAAGGGGTTCACCACGAGCCCGCATTTCGACAAGCTGGGGATGCGCGGATCAAACACCGCCGAGCTGATCTTTGACGATGTTGAAGTCCCCTTCGAGAATGTCTTGGGCGAAGAAGGGCGCGGTGTGCGTGTCCTGATGTCGGGGCTTGATTACGAACGGGTCGTGCTGGCGGGCATCGGCTTGGGCATCATGGCCGCCTGTCTGGATGAAATCATGCCCTACATGGCGGAGCGCAAGCAATTCGGCCAGCCCATCGGCAGCTTCCAGTTGATGCAGGGCAAGATGGCGGACATGTACACCGCCATGAACTCGGCCCGCGCCTATGTCTACGAGGTTGCCAAGGCCTGTGACCGCGGCGACGTGACCCGCGCGGATGCCGCCGCCTGCTGTCTTTATGCCAGCGAAGAGGCGATGAAACAGGCGCATCAGGCGGTGCAGGCGATGGGGGGCGCAGGCTACCTGAGCGACAATCCCGTGGGCCGCATCTTCCGCGACGCCAAGCTGATGGAGATCGGGGCAGGCACTTCGGAAATCCGCCGCATGCTGGTCGGACGCGAGATGATGGGAGCAATGGCATGAGGGCGCTGGCCGTTCTGTTGTGCCTCGCCAGCCCGCTTGCTGCGCAAGACCTGGACTATAGCGATACCCAGACCGAAAGCTGTCTGGCGGAAGCTGGCGATCTTGCGGCGAAAAACATGTGCATCGGCAAATCGTCGGGAGCCTGTATGGAGACCCCGAACGGGGGAACGACCGTCGGAATGGGTGGCTGTCTGGACCGCGAACTGCAGTTTTGGGATGCACTGCTGAACACCAATTATCAGGCGTCAATGACCGATGCCAAGGCAATGGACGCGGAGAACAAGACATTCAATCCGAACCTCCCCTCCCAAGAGACAGCCTTGCGTGACATGCAGCGCGCGTGGATCCCGTTTCGCGACGCCGCTTGCGACTATGAACGCAGCAAATGGGGCGGCGGCACAGGCGGCAGTCCGGCAACGCTGGCCTGCCTGATGGAACTGACCGGCCAGCAGGCGTTGCGTCTTGAACCTGACACGCGCTGACCTGATGAAACCTGCTGTTTTCCTTCCCGGACTGGACGCAGATGGCGCGTGGCTGGTGCCGGCGCGGTTGAACATGGAACTGGCCCCCGAAACAGGAGAAACCGCATGAAACTGATCTCACAGGCGCTGCCGTCTTCGGAAAGCTTTAAGGCCAACGAGGCCGCGCATCTTGACGCGCTCGAAACCGTGCGTGCCGCATCCGAAGCCGCGGCGGCGGGGGGCGGTGAAAAATCACGCGCCCGCCATGAAAGCCGGGGTAAGATGCTGCCGCGCGAACGGGTGGCCAACCTGCTGGATGCCGGATCGCCTTTTCTCGAGGTGGGGGCGGTTGCGGCGCATGGGCTTTACGGCGGGGCGGCCCCTTGTGCAGGCGTTATCGCCGGGGTGGGGCGCGTGCATGGTATCGACTGCATGATCGTGTGCAATGACGCAACCGTGAAGGGCGGCACCTATTTCCCGATGAGCGTCAAGAAACACCTGCGCGCTCAGGAGATCGCCGAGGAGAACCATCTGCCCTGCATCTATCTGGTCGACAGCGGCGGCGCGAACCTGCCCAATCAGGACGAGGTGTTTCCCGACCGCGACCACTTTGGCCGGATATTTTACAATCAGGCCCGGATGAGCGGGAAGGGCATCCCCCAGATCGCGGTGGTCATGGGCTCATGCACGGCGGGCGGGGCCTATGTGCCCGCGATGTCCGATGTCTCGATCATCGTCAAGGAACAGGGCACGATCTTTCTCGCGGGCCCGCCGCTGGTCAAGGCCGCCACGGGCGAGGTGGTCACCGCCGAAGACCTTGGCGGTGGCGATGTCCACACGCGCCTGTCCGGTGTTGCCGATTATCTGGCGGAAGACGACGCCCACGCGCTGGCCCTTGCGCGCCGTGCCATGGCGGGGCTGAACCGCGCGACCCCTGCAACGGTCCAGTGGCAGTCCCCCGAAGATCCTGCCTACGACCCTGCCGAAATGCTCGGCGTGGTACCTGCCGATCTGCGCACGCCCTATGACATCCGCGAGGTCATCATGCGGCTGGTCGATGGCAGCCGGTTCGACGAGTTCAAGGCCCGCTTTGGCGAGACGCTGGTCTGCGGGTTTGCCCATGTCAAAGGCTGCCCCGTGGGCATCATCGCCAATAACGGCGTGCTGTTTTCCGAATCCGCCCAGAAAGGCGCGCATTTCGTCGAGCTGTGTTCGCAGCGCAAGATACCGCTCGTTTTCTTGCAGAACATCACCGGCTTCATGGTGGGCCGCAGATACGAAAACGAAGGGATCGCGCGCCACGGGGCCAAGATGGTCACCGCCGTCGCATCGACCAACGTGCCCAAGATCACCATGCTGGTGGGCGGATCGTTCGGTGCGGGCAATTACGGCATGGCCGGACGGGCCTATTCGCCGCGCTTCATGTGGACATGGCCCAATGCACGGATTTCCGTGATGGGCGGCGCGCAGGCGGCAGGCGTGCTTGCTACGGTGAAGCGTGACGCGCTGGAGCGGGCGGGCGAGCAGTGGTCGGCAGAGGAAGAAGCCGCCTTCAAGCAGCCCACGATTGATATGTTCGAGGAGCAATCCCATCCGCTTTATGCCTCCGCACGGTTGTGGGATGATGGCGTGATCGATCCGCGCAAAAGCCGGGATGTGTTGGCGTTGTCGCTGCGCGCCAGTCTGAACGCCCCGATCGAGGACACGCGCTTTGGCGTGTTCCGGATGTAGGGCGGGCACCATGACAAAATCACTACAGGAACTGGTCGATGCGAACCCCGACGCGGAAACCTTCCGCTTCGGGGACGGGCCGAAGCTTTGCGCTGAAATTCTGGCGCTGGTGCGCAGCGGGATCAAGACGGCCACCTGCGAAGCCGCGTCGGCCTATGGCAAGGGCGGGGATGCCTACCCAGAAATCGGTCGCCGTGACATCGCGCTGAACTGGGACGGCACACCCGCGCTGATGATCGAAACCGTCGAGGTATCGACTCGCCGATTTGACGAGATGGACGCCGAATTTGTCGCCGCCCAAGGCGAATTTCGCGACCTGGCGCATTGGCGCAAAGATTATGAGGCGTATTTCCGGCGTCAGGGCGGCTTTGCCCCGGACATGAAAATCATGTGCGAGCGGTTCAGAGTGGTCGAGGATTTCGCGTGATGAACTGGAATACCGCCCGCCGGACGCAGCGTTTGGCCGGGGGCCAGCCCCCGGACCCCCGGAGTTTATTTGGCAAAATGAAGATGAAACGGTCGAGAGGAGAGGCGCATGTTTGATACGATCCTGATTGCGAACCGGGGCGAGATTGCCTGTCGGGTGATCCAGACGGCACAGGCCATGGGGGTGCGCTGTGTTGCGGTCTATTCGGATGCGGATGCGACGGCCAAGCATGTGGCGATGGCGGACGCGGCCGTGCATATCGGTGGGTCGGCACCGTCGGACAGCTATTTGCGGGGCGATGTGATCATTCAGGCGGCGCTTGATACAGGGTGTCAGGCGATCCATCCGGGCTATGGCTTCTTGTCGGAGAACCCTGATTTCGTTGACGCGGTCGCAGCGGCGGGGCTTGTTTTTATCGGGCCTTCGGCATCCGCGATCCGTGCGATGGGTCTGAAGGACGCCGCCAAAGCGCTGATGGTCGAGGCGGGCGTACCTGTCGTGCCGGGCTATCACGGCGCGGATCAGGACGATGCGCTGCTCGCGGCGGAGGCCGACAAGATCGGCTATCCGGTGCTGATCAAGGCCGTTGCGGGGGGCGGCGGAAAGGGGATGCGTCAGGTTGATGGGCCGGACGGCTTTCAGGCGGCGCTCGAGAGTGCGCGGTCGGAGGCGCGGACCAGTTTTGGCAATGCGGATGTGCTGGTCGAGAAGTTCGTGACCAAGCCCCGTCATATCGAGGTCCAGGTTTTCGGGGATGGCACCCAGGCGGTGCATCTGTTCGAGCGGGATTGCTCGCTCCAGCGGCGCCATCAGAAGGTGATTGAGGAAGCGCCGGCCCCCGGCATGACGCCGCAGATGCGCGAAGCGATGGGAGCCGCTGCAGTCAAGGCAGCAGAGGCGATCGGCTATGCGGGCGCGGGGACGATCGAATTTATTGTCGACGGATCGGACGGGCTGCGCCCTGACCGGTTCTTCTTCATGGAGATGAACACGCGTCTGCAGGTGGAGCACCCTGTGACAGAAGCGATCACCGGCGTGGATCTGGTCGAATGGCAGTTGCGCGTCGCGGCGGGTGAAAGCCTGCCCCTCCGCCAGGAGGATTTGTCGATCACGGGCCACGCGTTTGAAGCGCGGCTTTACGCGGAGGATGTGCCCAAAGGGTTTCTGCCTGCGACCGGCACCCTGACGCATCTGGCGTTCGACCCGAATGCGCGCGCTGACAGCGGCGTGCGCGCAGGCGATACGATCAGCCCGTTTTATGATCCGATGATTGCCAAGATCATCGTGCACGGGGCCACGCGCGATATTGCCCTGTCGAAGCTGCGCGCGGCGCTGCACGCCTGCGAAGTGGGGGGCACGGTGACCAATCTGGCCTTTCTGGGTGCTTTGGCATCGCATGAGGGGTTTGCGCGCGGCGATGTCGATACCGGACTGATCGGGCGCGAGATCGACACGCTCACCATTGCCCCTGAAGTTTTGCCGCGCCATGTGGCGCTGGCGGGCATGGCGGCGTTGGATCTGTTTGAGTGCGAAGCTGACGCGGGTTTCACGCTGTGGCAGCCGCTGGTGCGTCAGGTCGCGCTGCGCTGGTCCGGCGAAGACAAGGGGATCAAGGTGCGGGTCATCTCTGCCGGTCATCTGGAGTGGGAGATTGCGGGCAGCGCAGTCACGGCACGCAAGGTCGGTCTGCGGTGGCAGATTGATGGCCAGCCCGCCGCCGCCGTGGTAAAGGCAGGCAACAAGGTCACGGTCTTTGACGCATATGGCCTTGAGTTCGAGGTGATCGATCCGTTGGAGCGCGCGGCAGGCCGCCAGGGCGATGGCAACCTGATCGAGGCTCCGATGCCGGGTCTGGTGCGCGTGATCGATGCGACAGTTGGCCAGACAGTGCGGCAGGGCGACAGGCTTGCCGTGCTCGAAGCGATGAAAATGGAACACAGCCTGTTGGCTGCGCGCGACGGGGTCGTCGCGGAAGTGCTTGCCCGGGCCGGAGATCAGGTCGAAGCCGGAGCGGCACTGGTGCGGCTTGAGGCTGAAACAGAAGAGGGCGCAGCATGATTATCCTGCACCACGCCGAACAAACACGATCCATGCGCACCTTGTGGTTGCTGCATGAACTGGACATCGACTTTGAGGTCAGCATCCACGCCTTCGACAAGTCCTTGCGCGATCCGTCCTATCTGGCGATTTCGCCTGCCGGGCGCGTCCCGTCGCTCGAGATCGACGGCGAGCGGATGTTCGAGACCGGCGCGATTGCCGAATATCTGTGCGAGCGGTTCAGTCCCGACCGGCTGGGGCGGATGCCAGGAGCACCCGACCGGATGGCGTGGCTGGTGTGGGTTCACTTTGCCGAGACCCTGTCGCAGCATTGCGCGGCGCTGACCCAGCAACATATCGCGCTGCGGGACGATGCGATGCGCAGCCCGATCGTGATGCAACTGGAAGCCGCGCGGGTCGTGAAGTGCTATGATGCGATCGAGGCGCGCCTGAAGGACGGGATGGGCGCGCGTGACTATCTGCTGAGCAGCGGCTTTACGGCGGCGGATGTGGGGGTCGGGCAGGCGGTCTATATGGCGCAGCATTTTGCGCGGCTGGACAATCATCCGAACGTCGCCGCCTGGTTCGAACGCATCACCGACCGCGAAGCGTTCCTGAAATCGCTGCCCAAGGATGTGCCATTGTTCGAAAAGCCGTTTTTCGAGCCCTGGCCGGTCATGTGACTGCGCGCGGCGGAATTTGAGTTTATTTGGCGAAATGAAGGGGAGGGCGTGGGATGAAAAAGGGCTTTTGCGAGATATTCGAGGTCGGGCCGCGGGACGGTCTGCAGAACGAAGCGCGTGAGATACCCGTCTCGGAGAAAGTAGCGCTGGTGGATCTGCTGAGCCGCGCGGGCTTTTCCCGGATCGAGGTGGCGAGTTTTGTGAGCCCCAGATGGGTGCCGCAGATGGCAGGCTCGGGCGAGGTGTTGGGAGGCATCACGCGGGCCGAGGGCATCCGGTATGCCGCGCTGACCCCGAACCTGCGCGGTTACGAGGATGCGGTCGCGGCACGGGCGGACGAGATTGCGGTCTTTGCGTCGGCAAGCGAGGGCTTCAGCCGCAAGAACATCAACGCGAGCATCGACGAGGCTTTCGAGCGCTTTGCGCCGATCCTGGAAGAAGCGCGGCATGTCGATATTCCGGTGCGCGGGTATGTGTCTTGCGTGATCGAGTGTCCTTATGATGGCAAGGTTGCACCTGCCGAAGTTGCCCGCGTTGCGGACAGGCTGTTTTCGATGGGCTGCTACGAGGTATCCTTGGGCGACACCATCGGTGCCGGCACGCCCGACAGCATTGCACGGATGTTGCTCGCGGTGCGGGACGTCGTGCCGGTCGGCCGGTTGGCGGGGCATTACCATGACACCAAGGGGCGGGCGATGGCCAACATCGACGCGTCCTTGTCGATGGGTGTTCGGGTCTTTGATGCGGCAGTAGGCGGCCTGGGCGGCTGCCCCTTCGCGCCGGGGGCTGCCGGGAATGTGGCCACAGAGGCTGTGAACGCGCATCTGACAGCGCTTGGCTATGAGACGGGGCTGGACCAGGCCCTGATCGAAGAGGCCGCCGCCATGGCGCGACAGATGAGGGCCGTTTGATGTTCGAGACGATCAGGGTTGAGACGGACGCGCGCGGTGTGGCGACGCTGACGCTGGCGCGTGCGGAGAAACACAACGCCATGTCGGCGCAGATGATCGCGGAGCTGACGCAGGCGGCGACGGATCTGAGCCAAGATGACGCCGTGCGCGTGGTGATCCTGACAGGGGACGGCGCGTCATTTTGTGCGGGCGGCGATCTGGGCTGGATGGCGGCGCAGCGCGATATGGATGCGACGACACGCTCTGGCGAAGCACGCAAGCTGGCGACAATGCTGAACGCGCTGAACACGCTGCCGAAACCGCTGATCGGGCGCGTGCAGGGCAATGCGTTCGGGGGCGGGGTCGGCATGGCCTCGGTCTGTGATGTGGCGGTCGGGGTGGACAGCCTGAAGATGGGCTTTACGGAGACACGGTTGGGGATCATTCCGGCCACGATCGGCCCCTACGTGCTGGCGCGGATGGGCGAGGGTCGCGCGCGGCGTGTGTTCATGTCAGCGCGCCTGTTCGATGGGGCGGAAGCCGTTGATCTTGGCCTGCTGGCGCGCATCGTGCCTGCGGAAGCGCTTGATGACGCGGTCGAGGCCGAAGTCGCGCCCTATCTTGCCTGTGCGCCCGGTGCCGTGGCGGCCGCCAAGAAGCTCGCCCGCGATCTGGGACCGCGCATTGACGCCGAGGTGATCGAGCACACGATTGCGGCGCTCGCAGCCCGCTGGGAGACCGAGGAGGCCGCCGAGGGAATCGGGGCTTTCTTTGACAAGCGCAAGCCAGCCTGGAACAAGGGTTGATCGACGGTCTGCCTGCATTACCTCGGAGGGATCCACCATGCGAGGAGAAAGTCATGCGTATCTTGTTCACCGGCGGCAGCGGCAAGGCCGGCAAACATGTCGTTTCCTATCTTCTGGCGCAGGGCCATCAGGTGCTGAATGTGGATCTGGAGCCGCTGGATCATCCCGGTGTCGACACCCGCATTGCGGATATCACGGATGCGGGACAGGTAAGCGATGTCATGCAAAGTTATGCCAACCTGGGCGAGCTTGCGCCGGGGACGGGGGTGCCCCGGTTTGATGCGGTGGTGCATTTCGCGGCGATCCCGCGCATTCTGATCCGGCCGGACAATGAAACATTCCGGATCAATACGATCGGCACCTATAATGTCATTGATGCAGCCCTCAAGGCGGGGGTGCGCAAGATCATCTTTGCCTCGTCCGAGACGACATATGGCATCTGCTTTGCCGATGGCGCGCGCAAGCCCGACTATATCCCCGTTGACGAAGATCACCCCACCGTGCCCGAGGACAGCTATGCCATGTCCAAGGTCTGCAACGAGGCCACGGCGCGCAGCTTTCAGGCGCGGTCAGGGGCGGATATTTACGGTCTGAGGATCAACAATGTCATTGAACCGCATGAATATGCGACGCTTTTCCCTGACTTCATCCATGATCCCGACCAACGGCGGCGCAATATCTTTGCCTATATCGATGCGCGCGATCTGGGACAGATGGTAGACCGCTGCCTTGCAACGGACGGGCTGGGCTATGAGGTGTTCAATGTGGCCAATGACGAACACTCTGTCGATGTGACCACCCGCGAACTGATCGAGACCTATTATGAAGGCGTCGATCAAATCCGCGAGATGGAGACTTACGAGACGTTCTTCAGCAACCGCAAGGCCCGCGAAATGGTCGGGTTCGCGCCCGAACACAGCTGGCGGAAATATGTCGGTGCGACCGCAAAATAGGCACTCTGGCACCCGTTCGGGCACCGCGTCCCGTGCGTCAAAACGGAACGCTTCAAATGTGGCGGGCTTGGTTGACCCTGCCTGACCAGCGGAGTAAACCCACAACAATCAGGTTCGCCGCCTGACCAGCATGGCGCAGCGCTGCGCTACAGACGCAAAAGGAGCTTCCCCTTGGACGACATGATGCGGGAATACCTGCCGATCCTTATTTTTCTGGCCGTGGCCGTGGGGCTTGGGATCGTGCTGATCCTTTCTGCGGTCGTTCTGGCGGTGCGCAATCCGGATCCGGAAAAGGTATCGGCCTATGAATGTGGCTTCAACGCCTTTGACGATGCGCGGATGAAATTCGATGTCCGGTTCTATCTGGTCTCGATCCTGTTCATCATCTTCGATCTGGAAATTGCGTTTCTGTTTCCCTGGGCGGTGGCGTTCCAGGATGTGAGCATGGCGGGCTTCTGGTCGATGATGGTCTTTCTGGCCGTTCTGACAGCCGGTTTTGCGTATGAGTGGAAAAAGGGAGCGTTGGAATGGCAGTGAGCGATGACAAGCCGATGGTAACCGAAACTCAAGGGCAGGGCGGCAACCAAAGCGCGCGGATCAAATCCGGCCCTTCGGCCAGCGCCCCGATTGAGGCGGATGCACCCGGATACCAGCGTGGTGTTGTGACGCAAACGCTGAACAAGGAGCTGCAGGACAAGGGTTTCCTGCTGACCTCGACCGAGGATATCATCAACTGGGCGCGCACCGGCAGCTTGCACTGGATGACATTCGGTCTGGCCTGTTGTGCGGTGGAGATGATGCATACCTCGATGCCGCGCTATGATCTGGAACGTTTTGGCACCGCACCGCGTGCGTCGCCGCGTCAGTCCGACCTGATGATCGTGGCCGGCACGCTGACCAACAAGATGGCACCGGCGTTGCGCAAGGTCTACGACCAGATGCCGGAGCCGCGCTACGTGATCTCCATGGGCTCCTGCGCCAATGGGGGCGGCTATTATCATTACAGCTATTCCGTGGTGCGCGGCTGTGACCGGATCGTGCCGGTCGATGTCTATGTGCCCGGCTGCCCTCCTACGGCAGAAGCGCTGCTTTATGGTATTATGCAGTTGCAGCGCAAGATTCGCCGCACCGGCACAATCGTACGTTAGGGGCTGATATGTCAGAACAACTGAACGAACTCGGTGCCTATATTGAAGCCAAGCGTCCCGACTGCATCCTTGCATGGGACGTGGTGCACGGTGAATTGAATATGGATGTCGCGCAGGCCAACCTGCCGGGGCTGGTTGACTTCATCAAGGCGGATGCCACCTGCCGTTTTTCATCGCTGATCGATCTTACGGCGGTGGATTATCCCGGCCGCGCCAAGCGGTTCGATGTGGTCTACCACTTCCTGTCGATGTACCAGAACCATCGCATCCGCCTGCGCGTCGCCGCACGCGAGGAAGATATGGTGCCGTCAATTGTGTCCATCCACCCTTCGGCCAACTGGTTCGAGCGGGAGGTTTTCGACATGTTCGGCATCCTGTTTGCCGGCCACCCCGACCTGCGCCGCCTGTTGACGGATTATGGTTTCCGCGGCCATCCGCTGCGCAAGGATTTCCCGACCACCGGCTATACCGAAGTCCGTTATGACGAGGTTGAAAAACGCGTTGTCTATGAACCCGTGAGCCTGGTTCAGGAGTACCGCCAGTTCGACTTCATGTCACCTTGGGAAGGGGCTGAGTATATCCTGCCCGGAGATGACAAGGCCGCGGCGGACGGCAAGATCAGCAAGGGCGCGAAATAATGGGGGGCATTTGGTGGTTCATACTGTCTGCCCTCACGATCATCCCGATGGTGAAGATCCTGCCATTTTTCGGGATCAACAAATACTGGTCAGTGGCCTGTGTCGTTCCCTTTGGCACGATTGCCCTGTTGTGGTGGGTGGGCCTCAAACTGACCGAGTTGGAGCGTAAATGATGGACGGCACCAAAGGTTTCGAAGACGCCCTGACCGGCGAACAGAAGATCCGCAACTTCAACATCAACTTCGGTCCGCAGCACCCTGCGGCGCACGGCGTTCTGCGTCTGGTGCTGGAGCTTGACGGCGAAATCGTCGAACGCTGCGATCCGCATATCGGCCTGCTGCACCGTGGTACCGAAAAGCTGATGGAAAGCCGGACGTACTTGCAGAACCTGCCTTATTTCGACCGGCTGGATTACGTCGCCCCGATGAACCAGGAACACGCCTGGTGTCTGGCGATCGAAAAGCTGACGAACACGCCCGTGCCGCGCCGCGCCTCGCTGATCCGCGTGCTTTATTCCGAGATCGGCCGCATCCTGTCGCACCTGCTGAACGTGACGACGCAGGCGATGGATGTCGGCGCGCTGACGCCGCCGCTCTGGGGATTTGAAGAACGCGAAGACTTGATGATCTTCTATGAACGCGCCTGCGGTGCGCGCCTGCACGCGGCCTATTTCCGCCCCGGGGGTGTCCATCAGGATCTGCCGCCGGATCTTCTGGATGATATTCAGGCGTGGTCTGAAAAGTTCCTGTCGAAGTTCATGGTCGATGTGGACAACCTGCTGACTGAGAACCGCATTTTCAAACAACGCAACGCCGATATCGGCGTGGTGACCGAACAGGACATTCAGGACTGGGGTTTTTCCGGTGTGATGGTCCGTGGATCGGGCCTCGCATGGGATCTGCGCCGCGCGCAGCCTTATGAATGCTACGATGAATTCGACTTCCAGATACCGACCGGCGTCAACGGCGACTGTTATGACCGCTACCTCGTCCGCATGGAGGAGATGCGCCAGTCGACCTACATCATCCAGCAGGCGATCGCCAAGCTGCGTGCGCCCGAAGGGCAGGGCGATGTGCTTGCGCGTGGCAAGATCACGCCGCCCAGCCGGACCGCGATGAAGACCGACATGGAAAGCCTGATCCACCACTTCAAACTCTATACCGAAGGCTTCCACGTGCCCGAAGGCGAAGTCTATTGCGCGGTCGAGGCACCCAAAGGCGAATTCGGCGTCTATCTGGTGGCAGACGGGTCCAACAAACCCTACCGCGCCAAGCTGCGCGCGCCGGGCTATCTGCACCTTCAGGCGATGGATTATCTGGCCAGGGGTCACCAGCTGGCCGACGTCGCCGCGATTATCGGCACGATGGATATCGTCTTTGGCGAGGTTGATCGTTGATCCGACCCCGCTGCTTCATTTTGCCAAATAAACTCCCGCCGGAGGCGCCTGCCGTCTCTGCCAGAACGAAAGCCTGATCTGATGCTGCGCCGTTTGCACCCCGACCAACCGACTAGCTTTGCCTTTACCCCCGACAACCAGAAATGGGCTGAAACGCAGATCACGAAATACCCCGAAGGCCGACAGGCCTCGGCGATCATTCCGCTGCTCTGGCGTGCGCAGGAGCAGGAAGGCTGGCTCAGCCGTCCGGCGATCGAGCATGTGTCGGAAATGCTGGGGCTCGCCTATATTCGCGGGCTCGAAGTGGCGACGTTCTACTTCATGTTCCAGTTGCAGCCCGTCGGGCAGGTGGCGCATTTCCAGATCTGCGGCACGACCACCTGCATGATTTGCGGTGCCGAAGACCTGATCGAGGTGTGCAAGGAACGCATTGCCGCCAAGCCACATCAGATCAGTGAAGATGGCAAGTTCTCCTGGGAAGAAGTTGAATGCCTCGGGGCCTGCTCCAACGCGCCCATGGCGCAGATCGGCAAGGATTATTACGAAGATCTGACGGTCGATGGTTTCCGCGCGATGATCGACGAGATGGCGGAGGGCAAGGTGCCGGTACCGGGACCACAAAACGGGCGCTACGCGTCCGAACCCTTTTCCGGTCTGACAAGCCTCAAGGATCACGAAAGCGACAAGAAACAGTATAACGCAAGCGTCCAGCTTGCGGTCGATATCGGCGATACGCTCAAGCGGATTGACGGCACAGAAGTGCCCCTGACCGCGCCATGGCAAGCGCAGGACGACAAGGCAGCACCGCCCGCCGGAAAGTCCGCCCGCCGCGACGAACTGCTGGGTCCGGACGGTCCGGACGGTCCACAAGGGGGCCGCACCGATGCGGAAGAGGACGCGCCGCGTGATGTGGGGGACAGCTCCGACAAGAGCGGCGAAGTCGAAGGCGAAGCCGAAGGTGTCGATGCCGTGGGCAAGCCGCAGTCCGGATCGGTGTCGCCAAAGTCAAAGGCCCCCTCAAAGGCCCAGTCAAAAGCGGGCATCGCTGACATGGCCGAGAAGAACGCCGAAGGCCACGGTACCAAACCAGCCACCCTTGATGCGCCACGCGAAGGCGGGGCAGATGACCTCAAGCTGATCAAGGGCGTCGGCCCCAAGCTGGAGGCGATGGTTCACGACATGGGATTCTACCATTTCGACCAGATCGCCAACTGGTCCGCCAAGGAGATCGCCTGGGTCGATAAGAACCTGCAAGGGTTCAAAGGCCGCGTAACGCGTGACGATTGGGTTGCACAGGCAAAAGAGCTTGCTGCTGGCGAAAAAACAGAATTCTCGTCCCGCGCCAAAAAAGATGATATTCACGAAGAATAAGAAATCATCAAATGGTGTGAAAAGGGACAAACATGAACGATATTACAGATAAGGAACGCTGCACTCGGGGCTGTATCTGGCTTGGCGCTGGTGTCGGCGCGGCTGCATTCTTGATGTTTTGGTTGATCGCCGCTTGGGGCTGGCTGCTGTCCTTGACTGCGGGGGCCATCCTCGGTGGCCTGGCGATGTTTGTGTTTACCCTCATGTTTTGTGGCAAGATCAAGACGGCGGCACCCGACGAGATGAAGCCGCGTCCGGTTGGTGCTGCGGTTCCGTCCGGCACAGAAGACCCTGCAGTCACCGCGACACAGACGCCCAATGCTGCCGAGCCGCAGGCGGATGTTGCAGCCGCTTCTGCCGACCCTTCCGCTGATGCTGAAAAGACAGCTTCGGGTGCTGGTGGTGCGGCGGCGACAGAGTCAACGATGACGCAAGACCCGACCGCGACAGCCCCCGTTGGCGGTGCCGCGTCAGAACCCACCGCAGGGTCCGCGGCAGCACCCGCTGCGGCGGCAAATCCAGCGGTGATCAAACCCAGCAAGCCCCTGAAAGGGCAGCAGGAACTGGCGGAGCGCAAGGGCAGCTATAAATACGAGGCACCCCCCGCCGAGCCTGCCGTCGCGAAAAAGGCCGCTCCGAAGAAAAAGGCCGCGACCGCCCTGCCGGATGCGTCCGATAGCGGTGCTCCATCTGCTGACAGCGCCGCAAAATCTAGCGCAGTGGCAGATATTCCGGGGGGTGATGCGCAAGAAAGCAAGCCCGAAACTCTGTCCGCGGCCCGTGCCGAAGGGCCTGATGATCTCAAGCTGATCAGCGGTGTCGGTCCCAAGCTTGAGCAGACGTTGAACGAGTTGGGGTTCTATCACTTCGATCAGGTTGCCAAATGGGGACCGCAGGAGATCGCATGGGTCGACGCGCGGTTGCGGTTCAAGGGCCGCATCGCGCGCGACAACTGGATGGCACAGGCCAAGACCTTGGCCGAGGGCGGTGAGACCGAATTTTCTGCCCGCAAGAAAAAGACCTGAGACACTGAAGGCTGAACGCGATGACCGAAGAAGAAAACAAAGCACTCGCCCGGAAGGGCCGCACTGTGGCCTTGGTTATCGCGGGCACCATGGTTTTGTGGATTGCAGCGCAGTGGATCGCGCCGCAATTCGGATTATCTGGCCGCTACGCGCTGCTGTTCGATTTTGCAGCGCTGGCGGCCCTGATCTGGGCGATGGTCAATATTTATCAGATGAGGCGGGCCCGCGCGGCCAGCCGTGACACATAAAGGTTAACGCGATGCTTCAGGATCAAGACCGCATTTTCACCAATATCTACGGGATGCACGACCGGACGCTGAAAGGCGCTCAGGCACGCGGCCATTGGGATGGCACAGCGGGCATTTTGAAAAACGGGCGTGACTGGATTGTCGACCAGATGAAAGCGTCGGGCCTGCGGGGCCGGGGCGGAGCAGGCTTTCCGACCGGTCTGAAGTGGTCTTTCATGCCCAAGGAAAGCGATGGTCGCCCCAGCTATCTGGTGGTCAACGCCGATGAATCTGAACCCGGTACCTGCAAGGACCGCGAGATCATGCGCCATGATCCGCACACGCTGATCGAAGGGTGTCTGATTGCGTCTTTCGCGATGCAGGCCAATGCCTGCTATATCTACATCCGCGGCGAATATATCCGCGAGAAGGAAGCGCTGCAAAACGCCATCGACGAAGCGTATGAAGCCGGTCTGATCGGCAAGAACGCGTGCAAGTCGGGCTATGATTTCGATCTGTACCTGCACCACGGTGCAGGTGCTTATATCTGCGGCGAGGAGACGGCCTTGCTGGAAAGTCTCGAGGGCAAGAAGGGCATGCCGCGCATGAAGCCGCCGTTCCCTGCGGGTGCCGGTCTTTACGGTTGCCCGACCACGGTGAACAACGTCGAATCCATCGCTGTCGTGCCCACGATCCTGCGGCGTGGGCCTGAGTGGTTTTCCTCCTTTGGCCGACCTAATAATGCGGGCACCAAGCTCTTTGCGATCTCGGGCCATGTGAACAACCCCTGCGTCGTCGAAGAAGCCATGTCGATCACCTTCGAGGAGCTGATCGAGAAGCATTGCGGCGGTATTCGTGGCGGTTGGGATAACCTCAAGGCGGTGATCCCCGGCGGGTCGTCCGTACCGATGATCCCCGGTGCGCAGATGCGCGATGCGATCATGGACTTTGACTATCTGCGGGAACAGCGGTCGGGTCTGGGCACGGCGGCGGTGATCGTGATGGATAACTCCACGGATGTGATCAAGGCGATCTGGCGTCTGGCCAAGTTCTACAAGCACGAAAGCTGCGGGCAATGCACGCCCTGCCGTGAAGGCACCGGCTGGATGATGCGCGTGATGGACCGTCTGGTCAAAGGTGATGCGCAGCCCGAAGAAATCGACATGCTGCTGGATGTGACCAAGCAGGTCGAAGGCCACACGATCTGTGCGCTTGGCGATGCGGCGGCCTGGCCGATTCAGGGCCTGATCCGGCACTTCCGTGACGAGATCGAAGACCGTATCAAGCATAAACGCACAGGCCGCGTCAGCGCAGTCGCTGCGGAATAAGGGCAGGGGGCATGACAAAGAGACAGCAGGCGCTTTTCGTGTTCCTGATCTGGCTTTGCGTCTACCCCGGCGTGTTCCTGATTGCCGAACTGATCGCCTGGGCCATTCCGGCATCACCGGTCTGGCTGCGCATCCTGTTGTCAACGGCGGTCACGGTCCCCAGCATCAGCCTGTTCGTGATCCCGCAGGTCAACAAGCTGGTTGCAAAGGCCAGAGGCCAGACTGTCGCCGAGTTGAAGCGCGCACAGGCCAACGCGATCGAGGGCGGTCAATGACAGGCCTGCACCTTGCCGCGAGGAAGCGGATGCCCGGCTTCGTCTGGAGGACGGAGAGATCGGGCGGACCCGGTACGAGGAACACCTCCGTGCAGGAGGGGCTGGCGCGGCTGGACCATTTGCGCGAAAAGGGCGATAGCGATGGTGCGTTCGGCTGGGCGCATTTGAAACAGGCAACGCGCTGGCGCAGCGACGGATGCCAGGCCACATCGGCGGAGTAGAATGATGAAGTTTATCGTATTGGGATGTGCAGTTGTAGCACTGCTGGGAGCGTGCACAAAGCGCGAGGACCGTATTGCCTTTGACGGGCAGTATTTCCGCACCAAAATCAGCAAGATCGACGGACAGCGTGATGTGTTCACGCTGGTCGTCAGAAACGCCTCCCAGTCGATTTCGGGTGCGCGTGAAGCGGCACGTTATGAGGCGACGGTGTACTGCGTGACGAACTACGGCAGTTCTGATATCGTATGGGTTGCCGGACCCGATAGTCCTGATGCCGCCCTGCGTCGTGACGGCGACAGTTTGATCTTTCAGGGGGCTTGCCCTTCCTGACCGTTTGCGCGACATACCGCGTGCTAATGGCTGATTTCGGGATGTTATTGCATAGCAACGGTATCAGTTCCCATGTGCGGAAGGGGCGCTTTGACCCCCTGCATGAGGAGAGTAAGATGCGAAACGTAATGATTGCCTTGATGACCGCGACACTTCTGGCGACCCCGGTTGCTGCAAAACCGGCGCTGCGCGATGTGCCCGCGATTGATGACGCGCTGCTGTATCTCGGAATCGCCGACCGGATCCGCAAGGAATGCCCTGACATCTCGGCGCGCATGTTCCGCGCCCTTGGCTATCTGAATGATATCCAGAGCACGGCCAAATCCTTGGGCTACTCGGACGCAGAAATTGATGCCTATCGGAAAAGCGATGCTGAAAAAGCGCGCATGAAAGCCCGCGGTGCTGCATATTTGAAGGCAAATGGGGTCGATACTTCGAACCCGCAAAGCTATTGTGCGCTTGGACGCGCAGAAATCCAAAAGTCGAGCCAGATCGGTTCGCTACTGAGAGCGAAGTAAGCATATGAGCGATATCCGCAAGATCATCATTGACGGCAAGGAAGTCGCAGTCGAAGGAGCGATGACGCTCATTCAGGCTTGCGAGCATGCGGGCGTGGAAATTCCGCGCTTTTGTTATCATGAACGTCTGTCGATCGCGGGTAATTGCCGCATGTGTCTGGTCGAGGTCGTGGGCGGTCCGCCCAAACCTGCGGCAAGCTGTGCGATGCAGGTACGCGATTTGCGACCCGGCCCCGAAGGCCAGCCGCCCGTTGTCAAGACCAACTCGCCCATGGTCAAGAAGGCCCGCGAAGGCGTCATGGAATTTCTGCTGATCAACCACCCGCTGGATTGCCCGATCTGCGATCAGGGCGGCGAATGCGACTTGCAGGATCAGGCGATGGCCTATGGCGTCGATTTCAGCCGCTACCGTGAGCCCAAGCGCGCGACCGAAGATCTGGATCTGGGTCCACTGGTCGAGACCCACATGACGCGCTGCATTTCGTGCACGCGCTGTGTGCGCTTCACCACCGAAGTCGCGGGCATCCACCAGATGGGCCAGACGGGCCGGGGCGAAGACGCGGAAATCACAGCTTACCTTGGCGAAACGCTCGATTCGAACCTTCAAGGCAACATCATCGATCTGTGCC
>JAGXHB010000137.1 GCA_024636425.1 Roseobacter sp. | reverse complement strand
GCGTTCCCCCGCAAGAGGACGATCGGGGCCGCGCTGCGAGACGTAGTGACAATGACCAAAGGCGACCCGCATGCCGTTGATGCGCTGATGGACAGTCTTGGACTTGATCCCAAGCTGCTGGCACGCAGGCCCGGTGCAGTGTCGGGCGGGGAATTGCAGCGGCTGTCGCTGCTCCGGGTGCTGCTGCGCAAACCAGCCTTTATCTTTGCAGACGAACCGACATCGCGGCTGGATCCGATTACGCAAGCCAAGGTAATCGGGCTTCTGACCCAGACGGCGGAACGCGACGGCATCGCACTGATGCTGGTCAGTCACGATCAGGCACTGGTCCGCAATACGGCCGATCAAGTGCTGCCGCTGGCTGCGCCAGATGAGCCCGACCGCGCAGTGCCGCAAGACCGTGTCGCAAGCGCATTGCACTGACCCCCTAAACCACGATCAAATGAAAACGAAAGGAATCACCATGAAAACCATGAGCCTGGCCCTTCTTGCCTCTGTCGCTGCCGCGCCCCTTCTTGCGCAGGAGACCCGCGAAATTGGCGCGCATGTTCACGGTGTCAGCACGCTTGAGTTGGCAGTCGAAGACGGCATCCTTGACATAAACCTCACGTCTCCCGGCATGGATATTGTCGGCTTTGAATACGCGGCAAGCACGGACGCGGACAAGGACGCCGTTGAAGCCGCGATCCGCCAGATGCTGACACCCGAGAACATCGTCGCGCTGCCAGAGGCGGCAGGATGCCGGGTGACTGAAGTGCTTGTGCATCTGCACGGCGGCGAGGGCCACCACGATCACGCTCATGAAGAAGAGCATGATCACGAAGGCCACGATCATGAGGAACATGAAGAGGGCAAGGACCACGAAGCAGAGTCCGAACACAGCGCGTTTCACGCGCGCTATGTCTTTGACTGCGACCATACGGACGCGCTGACCATGATCGGGTTCCCGTTCTTTGCCCAGTTCGAGAATGCACAGGAGATCGAGGCGGAGTTCGTCACCGATGCTGGCGCAGGTGCCGCTGAATTCGACCGCGACACACCTGAATTAAGCCTCAACTGACGATGACAGACCCCGCTTTGGCACTGACCGATGTGACGTTCGCCTGGCCGGGGCAAAGCGGGTTTTCACTGTCCTGCCCAGCCTTCTACATGGCCAAGGGCGAAAGTGTCCTGCTGCTAGGGGCCAGCGGATCGGGGAAATCGACATTGCTCTCGCTGATCTGCGGCATCGCCACCGCGACAGCGGGGCAGATCAATGTCGGAGGAACCGATCTTGGCACGCTTGGTGCAGGCGCACGGGACCGTTTCCGGGCCGAGCATATCGGCGTGATTTTTCAGCAGTTCAACCTGCTGCCCTATGCCCGTGTGATCGACAACATCCTGCTGCCGTTGCGATTCGCCCCTAAGCGCAAATCCCGCACGACACATCCGGTGGCAGAGGCGGACCGCCTGTGTACTTCGCTCGGGCTCCCGGAGGGTGTACTGAAAGCACAGGCCGGCCGGTTGAGTGTTGGTCAGCAACAACGAGTTGCCGTGGCCCGCGCGCTGATTGGCGCACCTCCACTGATTGTGGCCGATGAACCCACATCGGCGCTGGATGCTGCAACACAGGACAGCTTTTTGCGGTTGCTGTTCGAGCAGACCGGACAGGCGGGATCGTCGCTTTTGATGGTCAGCCATGACGAACGGCTGGGGCGACGCTTTGACCGTGTCCTCCAGCTTGAGGATCTCGTGACGACGCAGAGGACCGCGGCATGATCCTGCGGCTTGCCACCCAATCGCTGCTCGCACGGGCGCTGACGGTCAGCATGACGGTGCTCGCCATCGCGCTTTCTGTTGCGCTCTATCTTGGCGTTGAAAAGCTGCGGACCAGCGCGCGGGCAAGCTTTGCCGACACGATTGCGGGCACCGATCTGATCGTCGGCGCACGCTCTGGGTCAGTCCAGTTGCTGCTTTACTCGGTGTTCCGCATCGGCAATGCGACCAACAATGTCACATGGGAAAGCTACCGCGATATCGCCGCCCGCCCCGAGGTTGACTGGATCGTTCCGATTTCACTGGGTGACAGCCACCGCCAGTTCCGCGTGATGGGCACCACGCCTGCTTTCTTTGAGCACTACAAGTATCGCGGGGGCCGGTCGCTTGACATCGGCGACGGTCATGGGCTGGACGATCTTTATGACGCCGTGATCGGCGCGGACGTTGCCGCAACGCTGGATTACACCGTCGGAGATCCCATCGTCGTCTCGCACGGTCTGGCCTCGTTCACGTCCCATGATGATCAGCCGTTTCGCGTGGCTGGTATCATCGCCAAGACCGGAACCCCCATTGACCGGACCGTCATCGTCAGTCTTGAGGCGATAGAGGCGATCCATGTAGACTGGCAAGGCGGGGCCAAATCCGGACAGACCACCCCGGTGGAGGTGATCCGGGACATGGATCTGGAGCCTGCCGCGATCACCGCCGCGCTGGTCGGCGTACAATCGCGCTTGCAGATCTTTGGCCTGCAACGCTGGATCAACCAATACCCGGAGGAACCGCTTCTTGCGATCCTGCCGGGCGTCGCGTTGCAAGAGCTTTGGCAAATCGTCGGTGTCGCTGAAACGGCACTGATCGGCGTGTCAGCGATGGTTGTCGTCACGGCGCTGGTCGGCATGATGGCGATGATCTTTGCCAGCCTGAACGAACGACGCCGCGAAATGGCGATCTGGCGCGCAATGGGGGCACGCCCGTCGACCATCCTGGCGTTGCTCGTGATCGAGGCGATGCTGATGGCGGCTGTTGGTGCGGCGCTCGGGCTGGGTCTGCTGTACATAGGTCTCATTGTCGGTCAGCCTTGGGTCGATGCGGCTTTCGGGATCTGGCTGCCCATCGAGCCGCCGACCCTGCGGGATCTATGGGTTCTCGGCATTGTGATCGGAGCTGCGGCGCTGGCAAGCCTTCTGCCCGCAATTAGGGCCTATCGGCTTTCATTGGCCGATGGCATGATGGTACGGATATGAAGCAAACTTTGACCCTGACCCGGCGCCATTTCAGCCTCATCGCTGCCGCAGGCATATTTGCCCCTGTGCGCGCTGTCGCTGAAAGCGCACGTGTGATTGCCTGGGACGATCTGATCCCGCCGGGTGTCCCCTATTCCGAGATTGTCGGTGCCGGTGACATCGACGCGGTGAAAGACACATGGTCTCCGGTCTTCGACGAAAACGGGGCGAAGCTGAACCTCGACCTTGACGGCAAGACCATCAAAATGCCGGGCTACATAATCCCGCTTGAAAGCGGGTCCGAGGGCGTGACCGAATTTGTCCTTGTCCCTTATGTCGGTGCCTGCATTCACGTGCCACCGCCGCCACCGAACCAGCTTGTGTTTGTGACATCCTCCGTGCCCTGGCCCAGTAACCAGCTTTGGGACGCGGTGTGGGTGACGGGAACCCTGTCCGCCAGGATGCAGTCGACCAATCTAGGCGACATCGGTTATGAGCTTTCCGCAAATGCCATCGAGGTTTACTCTTGGTGAAGACGGACATCCCTCGGCGACAGCTTTGCCTTGGTATCGCGGGGCTGTCGATGCTGACCGCGACCGGCTTGCGCGCGGAAGATGTCGCAGATCTGGAGTGGCGCGATCTGGTGCCTCAAGGTCAGCCCTATATCCCGCCTGCCATCCAAGGCCTATTGCCGCATGACGAAACCGCAATGGCAAGTCAGCAGCCTACGTCTTCGGGGGTCAAGACCGACTGGAATGGCCAAATCGTGCGCCTTTCGGGCTTTATCATCCCGCTCGACTTCAAGGGCACGGGGGTCACGGCCTTCATGCTGGTCCCCTATGTCGGCGCATGCATCCACGTGCCACCGCCGCCTGCCAACCAGCTTGTCCTTGTCACGACCGAAAAACCGTTCGAGGGGAGCGGACTTTTCGCGGCAGTCACCGTGACGGGGATGTTCGGCACCGCGTCGACCTCCACCCAACTGGCCGAAATCGGATACGCCCTCTCTGCCGATAGCGTTGTTCCCTACCGTAGCTGATTTGCGTGTTGAGGCTGCGTCGTGATTTTTGCACATCGCAAGCGATATAGCTTGCGCGCCTTATCGGTGACTTGGCATAAACGCAGATATGAGCAATCTTCCACCCAACCTGAGCGACAGCCCGTCCTTGCGCATTCGCATCGTTTTCAGCGAGGACGTGATGCTTGGCCCGGGCAAGGCGGACCTGCTTGAACGTATCCGTGACACCGGATCCATCGCCGCGGCCGGGCGCAGCATGTCCATGAGCTACAAGCGCGCGTGGATGTTGGTGGAGCAGATGAACAAGGCGTTTCGTGACCCGCTGGTAGTGTCTACCCGCGGCGGTCAGAAAGGCGGCGGTGCAACGCTGACTGCCACAGGGGCAGACGTTCTGGCCAATTACCGCAAGCTGGAGGAAATCATGGCCGAAGCCGGTGCTGCACGGCTCGCTACGATCCGGTCGATGCTGAGGGATATTCCCGGTGGTAAATAACGCTTGCCTCACATGGAGCCGCTTGCGATATGTTTTCCAGACTATATCAAAAGCAGGGAACTCCGGCATGATCTGCTCCATCTTCACGCGGACAGTCGCGGTCCTCTCCCTTGGTGTTGCCATCCCTGTCACTGCAGCCGCTGACGAAATTACAGTGTTCGCCGCTGCAAGCATGGCCAATGCCATGGCTGACATCGAAACCAGCTTCGAAGCGACCACGGGCCATGAGCTTGTCGTTTCTCTTGCAGGTTCTTCCGCGCTTGCCCGTCAGATCCAGCAAGGCGCACCCGCCGACATTTTCATCTCCGCAAACCCTGAATGGATGGACATCCTCGAAGCGGACGGTCTGCTTGAGGACGGGACGCGCTTTGATCTCTTGACCAACGCCATCGTGCTGATTGCTGCCGGTTCAGACGCGACCCCGGTTGATATCGGGGCCGAGCTGGACCTTGCCGGCCTTTTGGGCGAAGGGTGCCTCGCTATGGCCCTGGTCGATGCTGTTCCTGCGGGGATCTACGGCAAGGCATCTTTGCAGACACTGGGGCTTTGGGGTTCGGTAGAAGCGCAGGTCGCGCAGGCCGACAACGTGCGCGCCGCGTTGGCCTTTGTCGCAACAGGAGAAGCGCCCTATGGCATCGTCTATGCCACCGACGCCGTGGCGCAGACCGATGTGACCGTGGTTGGCGCTTTCCCCGCCGACAGTCATCCGCCGATCGTCTACCCCGCAGCCGATCTGGCCTACCGTGACGTCCCGGCAGAGGCTGAATTTCTTGACTACCTGCGCGGCCCCGAAGCGCGCGCCGCGTTCGAGCGTCAGGGCTTTGTCATGGTGGCGGAATAATCCATGACAGACTGGCTTGGCCCTGCGGAATGGGAGGCGGTTGCACTGTCGCT
>JAGXHB010000136.1 GCA_024636425.1 Roseobacter sp. | reverse complement strand
TAATGTCAAAGCAGGTACGGACGCCCATTGCCGCGAAAACAAAATGGCCGCGATCAAATACATCTAACAAGCTATCAAGCAATTCGCTAAGTGCTGTTTGGTTAATCTGGAAGGAAAAACTGTGCCAAGCTGGCCTACTTCTTTTCTTCGCTGACGGGAAATAGACTTTTGTCTCAGGATTGTAGTACGTCCATTCACCAGTCCTATGATCTCTTTCATACTCAACGTCTTCTGAGAAAGAGCTTATGTGAGCATAAAAAATTTGATCACAGCCTTGGCAGCTTATTATGAGATGGCGATCATGGCTGCTGACATTCCCATCGTCCGCAGTTTCCGCAAGACCAGTTTCAATTCGGGCATTTTGACTTCTTCTACATCTTGGGCAATCTGCCTTAATCACCTGATTTGAAGTAACTAATTCCTTCGTGATCTTAGAGTCACTCAAACATCCAACTCCTCAACAAACTGCGCGTTCTCCTGAATGTACTGATAGCGCAGTTCCGGCTTTTTCCCCATCAGACGCTCGACCAGATCGCCGGTCTGGCCTGCGACGTCCTCTTGCACCGTCACGCGGATCAGTTTGCGGGTGGTGGGGTCCATCGTGGTTTCCTTGAGGTCTTTTGCGTCCATCTCGCCCAGACCCTTGAAGCGCTGCATGTCGATCTTGCCCTTGCCGCCCAGACCTTTCTCCATCCAGTAATCCTTGCTGGCCTCATCCGCGACATAGACGCGCTTGGCCCCTTGGGTCAGGCGGTAGAGCGGCGGGCAGGCCAGATACAGATGCCCCGCGTCGATCATCGGGCGCATCTGCGTGTAAAAGAACGTCATCAGCAAGGCCGCGATATGCGCGCCGTCCACGTCGGCGTCGGTCATGATGATGATCTTGTCATAGCGCAGGTCGTCCAGCACGAACTTGCTGCCCATCCCGACGCCCAACGCCTCGCACAGATCGTTGATCTCGGCATTGGTGTTCAGCTTGCCCGATGCGGCCCCCAGCACGTTGAGGATCTTGCCCTTGAGCGGCAGAAGCGCCTGATTGACGCGGTTGCGCGCCCCCTTGCCGGACCCGCCCGCCGAATCCCCCTCGACGATGAACAGCTCCGTCCCCGCACGGGTTTTTGACGTACAATCGGTCAGCTTGCCGGGCAGGCGCAGCTTTTTCGTGGCGGTCTTGCGCGCAGTTTCCTTTTCCTGACGGCGGCGCAGGCGTTCTTCGGCCCGCAGCACCAGAAAATCGAGGATCGCACCGGCGGATTTCGTATCCGCCGCAAGCCAGTTGTCAAAGTGGTCGCGCACCGCGTTTTCCACCATGCGCTGCGCATCCACCGTGGCCAGCCGGTCCTTGGTCTGGCCCACGAATTCAGGCTCGCGGATGAAACACGACACCAGCGCGCAGCCGCCCGTGATCAGATCCTCGCGGGTGATGGTGGCCGCCTTCTTGTTGCCGACCAGCTCGCCATAGGCCTTTACGCCTTTCAGGATCGCGGCCCAGAAGCCCGCCTCGTGGGTGCCGCCTTCGGGCGTGGGGATCGTGTTGCAGTAGGACTGGATGAACCCGTCGCGCGACGGCGTCCAGTTGATCGACCATTCGACCTTGCCGGGGGCGTTGAACTTCTCGCGGAAATCGACCGTGCCGCCAAAGGGCGCGTCGGCATAGGTGGTGGAGCCTTTGAGCGTTTCGTTCAGGTAGTCCGACAGCCCGCCGGGAAAGTGGAATGTCGCCTCGGCGGGGGTGTCGCCATCCTTCTGTGCCGTCTTCCAGCGGATTTCGACGCCCGAGAACAGATACGCCTTGGACCGTGCCATCGCAAACAGCCGCGCAGCTTTCAGCGTCAGCGCGCCGAAGATGTCAGGGTCGGGGTGGAACGTGACGGAGGTGCCGCGCCGGTTGGGGGCCGCCCCGATCCTCTCCAGCTTGCCTTGGGGCAGCCCGCGCGAAAACTCCATCGCGTAAAGCTCGCGATTACGCGCAACCTCGACGCGCAGGTGATCCGACAGGGCGTTGACGACGGACGAGCCCACCCCGTGCAGACCGCCCGACGTCTCGTAGCTGTCGCCCGAGAATTTGCCGCCCGCGTTCAGCGTACAAAAGATGATCTCGAGCGCGGATTTGCTGGGGTCTTTGGGGTGCGGATCGGTCGGGATGCCGCGCCCGTTGTCGCGCACGGTGACGTGGCCGTTCTCGTGCAATTCGATTTCGATCCAGGTCGCATGACCCGCGACAGCCTCGTCCATGGAGTTGTCGATGATCTCTGCCACCATGTGATGCAGCGCACGGTCGTCCTTGCCGCCGATATACATACCGGGGCGCAGGCGGACATGCTCCATATCCTCAAGCACCTGGATCGAGGATGCGTCATATTCCTTGGGCTTGGACTGTGCGCCGGAAAGAAGATCGGACATGGTGTGTGCCTGCCTGTCTGTTGCTTTTGATTGGACCACACTATGCCAGAGCACCCCGGTCGGGGGAAGGGCGGATGACGTCGCAACCCGACCTTTCCTGACGCCCCGGCGATGCTAATCTCGTGCAACACGCTGTCCGCGCCCCGCGATCCCGTTCAGGACCATTGACATGACCGACCAGACCTTGTTGCCCCAGACCCTGCGAGATCTGCCGGACTGGCGCTATATGCTTCAGGAATACGACGAGCTTTACCGTTATCTACCCGCCGGCGGCAGCGACAAGATCAAGGCCCATCAACGCCAGGCCCGCGAAGCGATCGCCAAGCTGATCAAACGCAACGCCGAGGTGTGCCTGCAACCGCGCGCGCTCAAGCCCGTGACCGCACATTTGCGCCGCGCACTGGACGAAGGACGGCAAGGCGCGCTGGCCCCCGTGGTGCGCGCACTGGACGCGGTGGCCCCCGATCTGAGCTGGCAATACGGTTACGAGAAAGTGCCCAAGGGCCTGACCAACAGCTATGCCTATGCGGAACTGGCAGGGGCGCAAGGCCCCGTCATAAGCCAGGACATCATCCTGGGTGTGGTGCTGTTCGCGCCCGGCTGCACCTATCCCGCGCATTCACACAAGGGCATCACCGAAAGCTATGTCTGCCTGTCGGGCGCAGTGTCCGAAAACCATCAGGGCGTCTATGTGCCCGGCTCGATGATCTTCAACCCCCCCGAACATCTGCACCGGATCACGGTGGGTGACCGTGAACCGGCATTGCTGGCCTATGCGTGGCTGGGTGCGCCGGCGGATCTGCACGACCAGAAGATGGTGTTCAGCCGCAGCCGGAAGTAACCCCGCGCATCCACGCGGGGCTGCGGTCAATACAGCGTGTCGCGGTAGCGCTGCTCGGTATAGGTTTGGTCGGTGGAGGGCACGTCCATCTCGGCGTGGTCGCGCACCATCTCGTACAGCGTTGGCACGGGGCGGGCAGACGGCCATGTCTCTGGCTTCCAAAGCCCGGCGCGCAGCGGGGCCTTGCCGCAATGGGTGAAAATCTCCTCGGCGGTGACGCGCAGCACGGTTTTCGGACGCCGTCCCTTGATGGCAAAGCGGTCGCAAAGGGCGGGATCATCGCTGATCTCCGCCACCCCGTTGATGCGCAGCGTCTCGTCCACCGCCGGGATCATCAGCAACAGGCCGACTTTGGGATGCGACAGAATGTTGAGCAGACCGTCGATCCGGTTGTTGCCGGGCCGGTCGGGGATCAGCACCGTGGTATCGGACTCGACCTGTACGAATCCCGCAGGATCGCCCTTGGGCGAGACGTCCAGACCGCTGCCATCGGATGTGGCCAGCACCAGAAATGTGGCGTGTTCGATGAATTGGCGGCAATGGGCGTCAAAGTGGGTAATCACCTTGGCCGCCGCCAGCGGGCTGGTCTCACCATAGATTTCGCGCAGTTTTTCGGGGGTCATGTTCGGGTCTCCGTCTTTCATGAGGGGGGAGGGGGATCAGTCGAGCCAGTTCAGGATCGCGTCTGCCACCGCCTGCGGTTTCTGGTGATGCAGCCAGTGATCCGCACCATCAATGTTCACGCGGGTCAGATCGGGGGCAAAATCCTCCAGCCCTTCGTGCGATTGCGGCAACAATGCCGTGTCGTTCATTCCCCAGATCAGCAGATGCGGGCAGCGGACCTGCAGACGCGCGGGATCCAGCGCCATGGCGTCGTCGATGGCCTCGCCCGGCCCACCCAGCTTGAGCGGTGACGCGCGGTACCAGTTGATCATCGCCCCCAGACCCGCCGCATCACGCCACGCGGCCTTGTATCCCGCAAGCGTGTCGCCCCGCAGCCAGTCCATGTCCATATGCGCCGAGAAAAGCCCCATCAGCTTGGCAAAGTCATCTGCCGCCAGCGCGTCTTGCGAACCGTCACGGCGCAGATAATGGATGTATTGCGATGCGTCCGTCTGCGCGCCGCCCTTGGCCAGTTCGCGCTGGAACGGGGCAGGGTGGACGCCGTTCATGATGATCAGCCGCGACACCAGTTCAGGCTTTGAGATCGCCAGCGCATAGGCGACGGACGCGCCCCAGTCATGACCCAGCACGATCACCGGCGCGTCCCCGATCAAGGCGACCAGATCCCCCACCAGATGCTTGGTTCTGTAGGCGTCTACTTCCTCCGGACGCCAGCTTTGACCATAGCCGCGCTGATCTGGTGCGATGCAATGGAACCGGTCGGCCAGCAGCGGGGCCAGATCGTTCCAGGCCCCCGAATACTCCGGAAAGCCATGCAGCATGAGCAATTTCGGGGCGGACGTGTCACCCCAGTGACGCACGAAGAACGGCTTGCCGTTCAGATCGACGGTCTCGGTCCAGTGGTCTGTCATGGCCAGTGGTCTGTCATTGTTTGTCTCCTTTGCGCGCTTATGGCTTGGGGCATCAAATCACGGCGCGGGCAGATGTGCCAGCGTCAGGCCGGACGCGCCGCCCGGTGCGAAGCCTGCAAAGGTCTCTCCGTCAAGATAAGCAAGGGTATCTTCGCCCCGCAGGTGCATCCCGAAAAACGCGGCTGCGAAATGCTGCGCGATATTGTTCATGCGCACGCTGTCCCAGATGGCATCGCCGTAATGCTCAAACGGTGACCAGCCCAGCTTGGGCGAATGTCCCCAGCTTTCTGCGGGGGCCGGAATGGGGGCTGCGGCGTTGTGGCCGGCATTGGCAAAGCTCAGCAGGTAGCGGTGACTGGCAGCCCCTTCGAAAATCGCCCGCATCGCGGCATAGTTCGACACGTCATCCGCCGTGCCCGCCAGCATCATCATGGGCGTGTTCAGGCCTGCGAAACTGCGTGGATCCCACATCGCCTGTCCGTTCCCCCAAGGACCGATGGGCATGATCGCCCTGAGCCGCGGATCGCGCAACGTCGCGTGGCTGTCCGATCCCGCGAGATGTTGCCCGATCGCGGGTTCGCCCGCAGCACGCGGATGCGCCAGTGCCGAAGGCGCGAGCCCGGCACCGCCAAGGATCAGCGCACCGTAACCGCCCATGGAATAGCCGATCAGCCCCGTGCGGTCGCAATCGACCAGCGCCCCAAGCGCGCCGTCAACCTGCGCCATCCCGTCGATCACGCCGCGCTGATCCAGCGGACGGTTCAGCAGCGTGACCGAGAAATCCTGCTGGTCGTCATAGGTGCTTCCCGCGTGGTCGGGGGCCGCCACGACAAATCCCCTTGCAGCAAGGCTTTCGGCCAGATGCGACATCAAAAAGCGGTTGCCGGGATACCCGTGCGAGATCACGATCAGCGGCGCGCGCCCCTGCAACGGCGGCGCATCGCGGCAGGCTGACCCGTGCAGGATGGTTGGAGTTTCGCCGTCGCGGATCAGCGTATGATACACGGTACCGGGGGCGGTGCCAGTTCCGGCGGGATACCAGATTTCTGTGGTCAAAGAACGGCTTGGCGACACCTCAATCCCATGGGTCGTCACCCCGACAGGGTGCGACCCGCGCAGTGCAAGGGCGGGCGCATCGGGGCGGATCAGGTCGATACGGTTGTGCATGAAACTCTTCCTTGACGGCTGTCGCGACTGTGTCGCCCGAAGCACCCCTTGGCAAGTCTTGCAAGGCTGCCTGATCCATGTCCAGAGTGCATGTCCGGACTGCATGTCCGGCCCCTGTTTGGCGGGTCTTCCCTTTGACAGATCTTCCTAGTAAGGCAACCTTATGAAAACCCGGATGACATATACCGCGCACGCGCGCGCCATTACCGTGATGGGGTTGCCGTTGATCGGCGGCCACCTGGGGCAGGTCGCCATCGGCGTGACCGACACCGTCATGGTGGGCTGGTACAGTATCGAAGCGCTGGCGGCTGTGACCCTTGCCAGCACCTATTTCTTTGTCCTGCTGATCTTCGGGTCCGGCTTTGCCTGGGGTGTGATGCCGATGGTCGCCGCCTATGACGCGGAAGGCGACGAAGTCGGCCTGCGCCGCGCGACGCGGATGGGGTTGTGGCTGTCGCTGGGCTTTGGTCTGTTGACGCTGCCGCTGTTCGTCTGGTCGCGTCCGGTCATGGGATTGATGGGCCAGACCGACGCGCTGTCGGATATGGTCGGGCAATACCTTGCGATCGCGGGCTGGGGGATCATTCCGGCGCTGCTGGTGATGGTGCTGAAAAGCTATCTTGCCGCGCTTGAGCGGACGCAGGTCGTGTTCTGGATCACCGTTCTGGCCGGCATCGCGAATGTGCTGGCCAACTATGCTTTCATCTTCGGCAACTGGGGCGCGCCCGAACTTGGCATCCGGGGGGCCGCAATCGCCTCGCTGTCGTCGCATCTTGTGTCGCTGGTTGCCGTTGTCGCCTATGTGCTGTGGGCCATGCCGCAGCATCAGATCTTCGTGCGCCTGTGGCGGCCCGACTGGGACATGCTGGGCCGTGTCTACCGCTTGGGGTTGCCCATCGGCTTTACCGGGCTGAGCGAGGTCGGTCTTTTCGCGGCTTCTGCGGTGATGATGGGGTGGCTTGGAACCGTGGCACTGGCCGCGCACGGGATCGCGGTGCAGCTCGCATCAATGACATTCATGGTCCATCTGGGCATCAGCAACGTGGCCACGATCCGTGCCGGCAACGCCTACGGGCGCCGCGATGCGGATCATCTGGCGCGCGGCGCGATCACGGCGACGGTGATGTCGCTGCTGGTCGCCGCCCTCACCATTGCGGGCTTCCTGATCTGGCCCGAACCGTTGATCGACGTCTTCATGCAGCGCAATGAGCCTGCCCGCGCCGAGATCCTCGTCGTCGGCGTCGGCCTGCTGGCCATGGCCGCCCTGTTCCAGCTTGTCGATGGGGCGCAGGCCATCGCACTGGGCCTGTTGCGCGGCGTGCAGGACACCAAGGTGCCGATGATCCTTGCCGGCATCAGCTATTGGGTGGTCGGCATCCCTGTGTCCTACCTTCTGGGGTTTGTCGCGGGGATGGGTGGCATCGGCATCTGGCTTGGCCTTGTGGTGGGGCTTGGCGTGGCGGCTGTGATGCTCAACCTGCGCTTCTGGGGGCCAGCCTTGCGCGGTTTGAACAGACCCGCAACGCTGGCCTAAGACCCGCCTCAAGACCCGCCGAGCCGGTCCGCCTTTTTGCGCACCAGCGTGCTGCGCAGATCATGCATCGCCAGCAGCAACGCATCCGTGACGGCATCAAGCTGTTCGTCGGTTGCCCGCGACTGCACCCACTGCGTCGTGAGGTTCAGGTAATCCACGGCACGGTGGATGTCGTCGATGTCACGATCTGCAAGGACCTGAACACGGGCGTCCATCCAGTGACGGATCTGGTCAATGTCCGCGTCCGACAACACGCGGTCGCCCTGCGGCTTGATCTCTCCGTTGCGGATGTTCACGACGGCGATCTGGTCCATCTCGATCCGGCGCTGGCGGTTTTCGGTATCGACCCGAAACACCGCCGCCCCGTTTTCGCGGACGCGAAAGTAATAGTCTGGCAGCACGCTCGACATCGTTGCTCCTTTTCGGTGGCTCAGGTCATCGCGGCGCAGAAGCTCTGGATACGGCCACAGGCTCCTTTCAGCGCATCGTCAGACGTTGCATAGCTGATGCGGAAGTTGGGGCTCAACCCGAACGCGGCCCCGAAGACCACGGCCACGCCGGTTTCCTCAAGCAGGGCGGTCGCGAAAACTTCATCATCCGTGATCTTGGTGCCTGCGGCGGATGTCTTGCCGATCAGCCCCGCGATGGAGGGATAGACATAGAACGCCCCTTCCGGCTTGGGGCAGACCATGCCGTCGATGGCGTTGAGCATGTCGACGACCAGATCCCGGCGGCGCGCGAAAATCTCGTTATGCTTGGGGATATAGTCCTGCGTGCCGTTCAGCGCCTCCACCGCAGCCCACTGGCTGATCGAACAGGGGTTCGATGTCGACTGCGACTGCACCTTGCGCATTGCCCCGATCAGCTTTTCGGGGCCTGCGGCATAGCCGATCCGCCAGCCGGTCATCGCATAGGCCTTGGACACACCGTTCACCGTC
>JAGXHB010000135.1 GCA_024636425.1 Roseobacter sp. | reverse complement strand
TTGTACTGGAAACTCTGGAGTAAAGAACAATCTCGGGATCTATTGGCAGCCATATTCGGAAATGTCCGCCGGGTGTGGTTTCGAACATTTCGAAATGTCCCTCCCTGAGCCATCGTCGCACAGTCTGACTTGTGACCTTTTTTCGTCACGCAATTTGAGTTGTTGACATCCATATACCAAGGATATCGGATTAATAAGGAACAATACAAGAACAAATGTTGCGTTTGTTGCAAAAAATCAGAGCAGTCCCGGGGCCTCGGGTTTAGTTGGTTATCGCATGCGCCGTCATGACACTCTGCCGGTCTTGAATGAAATCGGGAGGCGAGCCTGAACTGCTGGGCATTGCCATCGCGCCGGGATGACAATGCGACCCAGAAGCAGGTTCTTTTCCAGCGGGCTGACAGTCCATCGCCAGATCTGACCGAACCCGACTGGCCGAAGATAGTCGCCCAGATGAAAAGCAAGCGCGTGACGCTGGTGCTGCTCTGCTGCGCCCCAAGCGTTTGTGCGAGATCGATCACCCTCCACCCAGCCGGGACTTCGCTTCCCGCCCTCCAGCAAAAATTCAGATCAGGCTGCGGCCTCCTTCGCGTTAACCGGCCGCCCGTCTATATCCGTGCGGCCGGTTAACGCGAAGGAGGCCGCAGTTGCCGTTTTACCGTATCAAACCGTAGAACGGAAACAGCTTAGGACTTGACGTGAATGTACCTCAACGCCGCCTCTTCAATCTGCGCGCTAAGTTGCTCGGGTATCGCGTGATCCGTGACAACCACGTCCATCTCGGTCAACGGACCAAGCCGGACCAGGCCGCGCTGGCCAAACTTGTTTCCATCAATGGCCAAGAGCTTCAAAGAGGCGTTTTTCATCGCTTCCCGGACGATGTTCACTTCGGCCGGATCATCATCGCTGAGCGTGCCGCACCAGTCCAGTCCACTGACGGATATCACCGCCATGTCGAACTGAAACTGTTCGAGGAACGCTGTGGAATTGTCTCCGAAGACACCCCCATCGACCTGCCGGACGAACCCGCCAGGGATGGCGATCGTGAATTCGGTCATCTCGCGCAGGTAGGCGGCGATGCGCAGGCTATAGGTGACCACGCGGAGGTCGCGATGGCTCAGGAGCGCGCGGGCGATCGTCTCGCAGGTGGTGCCGGTGTCAAGGAATACGGCAGCGCCATCCCGGATCTCCTTTACCGCAGCCGCCGCGATCTGCTGCTTGCGCCCCACGTTGTGGGAACGGCGATGGCGCAGCTCGTTGGGAGCGATCGCATTGATGATAATTGCCCCACCGTGCATCCGCCGCAGGCGGCCCAACTCCTCCAACTCGATCAGGTCGCGTCGGGCAGTCTGGGTAGTCACCCCGAAACGCCGCGAGATGGTTTCAAGTGAGAGGTAGTTATGCTGTGCGAGCTCGGCCAGGAGCCGGGACTGGCGCAGGCCTTTCTTGGTGGTATCGGTCATGGTCCTCGCGTCCTTGAAGTTCAGCCTCACGATAGTAGAGATGCCCCAGAACGAAAAGCCGCGGCAGACGGGCTGCCGCGGCGCATGGCAATGTGAAAAGCTTATCAGAATCGCATCGAAAGGCCCAAATTCACGGAGGAGGCATCGCTGCCATCACCGAAGGCCGCATTGTAGCCGCCAGTCAGCTGCGCGCCGTTGCCGAGGTCATAGCCGACACCGAAGCCGATCTGCAACACATCCCCGGCCATCCCAGCTGCAGAAATGTCGAAGGCCGAGCCACCGGCGAATGCCGTTCCCACGGTCGCTGTCTCACCCGCGAGCAGCGTACGATAGGATACATCCGCGTGGAGAGCCATCTTCCCGGACTTTCCAGCCGTGGCCTGAAGCCTGGTGCCGATCTCTGCCCAGGTCGCATCGTAACTATCGCTGGAGAAGCTCAGCGCTGCATCTCCACCAATTTCCGCCATGCCGCTTGAGGAGACCCGGACGTGGGCCAGGCGCGCGAAGGGCTCGAGCGCGACCGCACCGACGTTCACCTGACGCGATGCCTCGACAAAGGCCTGCGTGCTTCTAATCGAACCATCCAGCGAGAGAAGTTGGTAGTTGCTTGCGATCGCGACATCGCGATGGCCCGAGAGGGTGCTGTGGCTGTAGATCACGCCGCCGCGGAGGCTGGTGGTACCGAGATCGGTGCCCACCGAAACGCCGAAGTGTACGTCGTCGGTCTCGATCTGCCCGGATGCCCCCGCAATCGAGGCTTCGCCCTTGCCGAAGCCTGTCATCAGGCCGAAGGACAGACCATCATCGGTGGCAGTGGTAACCCCCAGCAGAGTGCCCGCCGTGCTGCGATCGGCATCGCGCAGACCGTCCGTCCCCGCATTCGTACCATTTGCCGCATAACCGCTGATCCATACGCCGGATCCCGCTTCGGGCACCGCCGCGTGCTGACGCCAGACATCGCCCAGCATTGCGCTCTGCTCAGCCAGCGCACCAAAGGTTGCTACGCGGCCTTCCCCTGAGAGATCTTCGAAGGCGGCGGTGGCGCTTTCGCCGCCCAGCATGACCACACGGTCGAAGAGGGCGTTGCCCATGCCCAGATCCTCAACTGCATCGGCCGTGGCGCGGGCATTGCCCTCGGCGGCCAGTGTGCGGAAGGAGGTATCGTTGCGCTCGAGGCTGAGTCCCAGCGACGTTGCCGAGTAGTTTAGGTCCGCATCAAGAAAGGCCAAGTTCGAGCTGATGCTGTCGAAGGTGCCAACGATGCCGCCGGCCGCCGTCAAGACTTGATAGTCGGTGTTGTAGGCGTAGGGGCCGTTCTCAGAGATGGCAAATACGCTGCCACCGTTGATCGTAGCAGTGCCGGTGACGTCCACACGGTCGGTGTTGCCCGCAGCGTCAGTCTCGACCTCGAATTCCGCGCCGGTGTCAAAGGTCAGATCGCCGTCGACGGTAAGCGTGCCGATGCTGTTGCCTGCGCCGAGAGTGCCGCCGGTGGCGACGGTCACGCTGGCAGTGGTGCCGGTGCCACCAAGGCGCGCTCCGTTTTCCACGGTCAGAAGACCCGAGTCCGCGATGGAGCCATTTACAGAAAGCGTACCTGCCTTGACGGCGGTCGGGCCGCTGTAGGTGTTGATCCCAGACAGCACCAGGCGTCCGTCACCACGCTTCTCAAGACCGCCAGTGCCCAAAATCGAGCCAGTGGCATCGACATTGCCTTTGGCGTCGCGAACCTCCAGCCAGCCGCCGGGGCCTTCCAGAACGACGTCACGGGCCAGTTCTTCCATACCGGTGCCTAGCACAGCGACGCCACCGTTGTTCAGCCGCAGATTGGCCTCGGCGTTGCCAAATGCGGCATCCTCATAAACGAGGATGGTGCCGCCATCGGCAACCAGAGTCTCGTCGATGAAGCTGTGATCGTCGATGCAGTACTCCGCCACCGCTTGCTGGAAGCGCTGGTCGGTTGTGGTGCAATCGAGCAGCGTCTTCTTCTCTTCGAGCGTCAGGTCGGTGAAGATCGGGTTTCCGTCCTCGTCCGAGATCTGGCCCAAGTAGACATCAGTCCGCATGTTGTTACGGGTCAGCAGGTACTCCCCGTCGCTCTCGGCCCAAGGGGTCGCGCCGGAATCCCACGCCAAGCGGGTTCGGTCGGTGTCATAGGTCTCAAGACGTGGACCGACCCATCGGAATTCATGCGCCACCGGTTCGTGATCGGAGAGTGGCCTGGAGATGCCGTTTTGATCCAGCACTTCGACACCGGGGATCACGCCAAGGTAGGGATCATTCTCGTCATCGACGATTTCGAACCATTTGCCGTAGGGCCGCGCCGCTAGGAAGTGGTCGATCTGCGTGCGATCCCAACTGGTCCAGGTATTGGTGCCGTCCTCCAGCATCGACGGCCATGTGCCGCGTCCGTTGCCCAGATCATGCGGAACGAAGAGTTCGCGCTCATCCTCAGGCCGCAGCAGCATGAATTGCTTCTTCAGGACGTTCATGGTGACGGGGGTATTGCCCTCGACCGCGTAAGTCTCATCAACAAAGGTCAGGCCCTTCTCGGCCATGTCCTGCGAGATGATGTACTCCCACTGGCGCCAGCTCATCTGGCCGGTGTCGCTGATGCCGGGGAATTCCGACCGGTTCGCGTCGAAGTAATTCTGTATAACGTTGCGGTAACGCTCCTGCCCGCCCTCCTGCTCACGCATGGAGGTGACGTAGGCCTCGAACTCTGCCTCACGCCCATTGGGGGTGTATTGCGCTGCCATATCGCGCCAAAGTTGCGAGCTACCGCCGTCCATCATCACGCGGGCGAAGAGGAAGGATTGCTGCTCAGCATGGTGCAGTCCACGCTCGGCGACGTCACCGGCGTTGAAGTCGCCTGCAATGATCATGGGGCCGGTCTGGCCGCGCGCCCAGTCATTCAAAGCCTTGGCTTCGGTGATCCGGCTGGTCGAGTTGTCGGCATAGTCAAAGTGGACAGAGCCAATGATAGTATCGGGTCGGCCGTTGGCCGCATCAGCGCGCGCCCATGAAATGTTCCCCCCCTGCGAGGAGACGCCGGGCAGTTTATAGCTGCCGGTGCTTCCCGGCAGGCGCGACAGGGTGGCCGAGCTACCCAAGGTGGACGACTGGTAGGTGCCAGCGCCAGCCTCCTGTAGGATACCGGGGAGATGGCTGCCATAGCGGGTGTTGGTGCCTGCTTCCTGAAGCAAGATCACATCGTAGTCGCCCGGTGCGATGAACTGGGAGGGGCCTTCGGGGTTCTGATCAAACCGGTGCCAGACATTGAGCGTCAAAAGGCGCAGCGTCGCACCATCATCGGGCGCATTCTGCGCCTGAGAGAGCGAGGGCGCGATTGCGAGAGCGGCAATGGCCACACCGCACAGCAGCCGGCAACGAGCGGGGTGACGCGCAAAGCGCGCGTCTCTGACTTGGGTCTTCATGATGGATGATCCTGAATGGTTCTTACAAGGTGGCGAAGCCTCCACCTTCCTCTCAAACAAATATGTAGTTAATATTACAATTGTTAAAAAGGTTCCAAGCGGGGAATGTCAGGCAAACCTTTGATTATATCCACGCGGCGCGGACGCAGCAGATCTTCTTGTTCGGGGATACGATTACGGTGCTTCATGGCCAGCCAGACCAAATTGTAGCGCTTTCAATGCGATGTTATAAAACACTGCAAAAAAGACTGCCAACATCACCGTTTAATCATTAACGATCAAAATCTTGACCGTTGTTCAGGTCGGACGAGTGACGCATCGCAAAAAAAATCAGCCGCAAACGGGTGCGGCTGATTTTGTTCTTTGGGTCTTCTGAAATCAAGTATGGCGTATTTCCGTTCCCAGCACCTTCATACATTCGCGCATAAAGGCGGCCAACGCGGTCCAACCTTTGGCCGATACCATATTGCCGTCGACATAAGCTTCTTTTGGGTCCGCGTCGTAATAGATGCCGCCCACTGCTGTCACCTCGGGCGCGCAGGCACCGAGACCAGCAACAGTACGGCCCTTCAGGACTCCCGGTACGGCCATCAGGATCTGAACACCGTGGCAGATCGTAAAGATTGGCTTTTGTTCATCGTGGAAGTGCTTGACCATCTTCTGAATGCGCGGATCCGTGCGGATGTACTCCGGACCACGACCGCCGGCGGCATAGACCGCATCATAGCTGTCCAGCTCGGCTTCGGCCTCCGAAAAGGTCTTGTTGATCTCGGCGTTGTGGCCGGGCTTTTCGGTATAGGTCTGATGGCCTTCGAAGTCGTGAAGGGACGTAGCGATCGTGTCGCCCTCGTTCTTGTCAGGGCAGACGACGTGGACGGTATGGCCCACTGCTTCCATCCCCTGCTGATAGACGTAGATTTCGTATTCCTCGGTGAATTCACCGCAAAGCATAAGGATTTTCTTGCCTGGCATTTTGGGTCTCCGGATAGATTGATTGGGAAAGCCCGGCCGCGTGTTGTCGCAGCCGGGCCGATGGACTGCGCCTTAGAACGGCGAGTCGGGGAAGTAGAACTGATCCGCGTTCTCGGGCGTGATCAGCGGCGCGTCCAGCTTGAACGATCCGCGCATCGGTGCCTGTCCGGTGAACTGTGCAGCAGTCATATAGAGGGCCGACGCGATCATGGACGGCGGGTATGGAGTCGAGATTGGCGTGCGTTCGTCGCCTGCTTTGACCATCTCGATCACCTGCTTCATGCCGTTGCCGCCAAGCGCGAACTTGATGTCCGTGCGTTCGGCCTGATCGACCGCCTCAAGAACACCCAACAGCATGTCGTCGTCATTGGCCCAGACCGCGTCGATGTTGGGATACTTGCCAAGGTAGTCCTGCATCAGCGTAAAGGCCTCGTCTTGGTTCCAGTTGGCATATTGGATGTCGAGGATCTCGATGTTGCTCTTTTCGATGACATCGGTAAAGCCCTGGATACGCTCGTCATCGATGACGGTGGGAATGCCGCGCAGCACGACGATTTCGCCCTCGCCACCCAGCTTCTCAACCAGCCAGTCTGCTGTGTTGGCACCCACGGCGATGTTGTCACCGGCAACGTAAAGATCCTGGATCGACGTATCGGCAAGACCCCGATCTACGACCGTGATGAAGGTCCCGTTCGAAGCAACCTGTTCAACAGGGCCGGTCAGCTCTTCGGAAGTGAAGGGCAGGATCACCAGCGCGTCCAGTTCGTTCGTGGCCGACAGATCCTCGAGCGAGGATACCTGTGCGGTGGCCGAGGACGCGGTCGACACAATCACGTCGATATTGGGGTACGCTGCCTCGATCTCTTTCTCGGCACGCTCGGCGTGATAGACCACACCACCGGTCCAGCCGTGGGTGGCTGCTGGGATCGACACGGCGATGGTGAATTCCTTGTCCTGTGCCAGCGCCGGGGCGGTTGTCAGCGCGCCTGCGACCAGCGTGGCCGACAGGATACGTGCGCCTTGGTTGAAAGTTGTCATAGTTTTCTCCTCCGTTGCGAAAGTATTCGCGCCCTTTTCAGCGGGCGCTTGTAAAGCGGTGCGCAAGCATGGCGATGATGATGATCGCGCCTTGCACAGCCGCCACGAGGTATTCCGAGACCATGTCCGAAAGGACCATGACGTTCGCGATGATCTCGAGAATGAGTGCGCCGGCGACGGTGCCCCAGACGCGCGCCTTGCCGCCGCGCAAAAGGGTGCCGCCGATGACGACTGCGGTGATGACCTGAAGCTCCCAGAGCTGTCCGGTCGTGGGCGTCGCCGCCCCCAGACGCGGGACATAGCATATGGCGGCCACTGCGACGCAGATGCCTTGAATGACAAAGGCCATCGTGCGGACCCGGCCAACATGGACGCCGGAAAAGCGTGCAACGTCCGCGTTCGATCCCACGGCGGTGACGCGGCGACCGTACTTTGTGCGGTATAAAAGAAACGCACCGACCAAGACCACGAAAAGTGTGATCAGCACAGGATAGGGGACGCCGAGGAAGTCACCGAAATAGACGGGTCGGTAAGGATCGCGCAGGCTGCGGTCGATCGGCAGCGACCCGCCGTCCGACATGAAGGTGATGAAGGCGCGAAAAATGCCCATCGTGCCCAGCGTCACGATGAAGGGCTCGATACGCCCTACCGTGATGATCAGCCCGTTGAGCAGTCCGCAGAGCGCGCCTACCACCAGCGCCACCCCTGCCCCTGCAAGGATCGCCCAGGATCCGAGAGACGGCGTCAGCCCGTTCATCGTCAAGATCATGATGCCCGTGACGAAGGCCATCATTGACCCGACAGACAGGTCCAGCCCGCCCGTCGCGATGACGAAGGTAGCCCCCACCCCAATGATCGCGATGAAGGCGCTGCGGGTGACGACATTCAGCAGGTTGTTGGTCGACAGGAAATTCGAATTGATCAGCGCCCCAAGGATCACGATCACCGCCAAGGCAATGAACGGGGCAAGACTGCCCCAGGGGATGCTGACGCCCTCGCGCTCCGGCGCGGCTCTGACTTCGGTGCTACTCATGTGCCTGTCCTCCCTTGGGCTGTCCTGCCACTGCTTGCGGCGGCATAAACTACGTTCTGCTCAGTGATGTCCGCGCCCTCCAGTTCCGCTACAAAACGTCCGCCGCGCATGACTAAGACCCGATCGGCAAGACCGACGAGTTCTGGCAGTTCAGACGAAATCACAACGCAAGCCTTCCCCGCGCGCACAAGATCGTCGATAAATTTGTAAATCTGGGTTTTGTTGCCGATGTCGATCCCGCGTGTCGGCTCATCGATAATCACGACCGACGGATCGGACATCATGATTTTGGCCAGCAGCAGCTTCTGCTGATTACCGCCTGACAGCTTGCCCGCCTCGATTCCCAGCGAACGCACACGGATGTCGTATTCCGTGACTGCGTCTTCAAGCGCTCGCGCCTCGCTCTTGCGGTTAAGCTGAACACCCGGATTGATCGCGTCCAGCGCCTGAAGCGTTAGGTTCGGTCCCAGCCGATCATTCAGCAGCAGCCCTTTCCCCTTACGATCCTCGGTCAAGTAGACGAGCCCCGCTGCCATCATCCCTTTCACGTCGGGCGAGGTAACACTCTTACCATTCAATAATATCTTGTCGGCCTTTGCCGGACGCAGCCCTAGCAGCCCTTCGAAAAACTCAGTTCGGCCCGCGCCGATCATTCCACCGATCCCTAAGACCTCGCCCGGACGCACCACCAGAGATCCGCTAACTTTGCCCCCGTCCACAGATAGCGCGGTGACATCGAGCGTTGGCGCCTCCTTCGAGGTTCCGCGCTTGGGTGGGTAAAGCATTTCCAACTTGCGGCCCACCATCTGCTCCGCCATCTGACGCTGGTTGAGTTCGCTGACTTGCCACGTTCCTATCATGTCGCCATCGCGCAAAACGGTAACGCGGTCCGCCAGTGCTTCCACTTCTTCCAGTCGATGCGAAATATACAGAATGGCAACGCCCTGATCGCGCAGATCACGGACGATCCCCAGCAGCGCGTCCACCTCGTCGTTGGCCAGCATCGCGGTCGGTTCATCCAGGATGACCACCTTGCGGTCGTCGAGCAAAGCCCGGGCAATCTGGAACAACTGCCGTTGCGCCAGCGGTTGGTCTCCTACCCTGTCGGTGGGCCGTGCGGTCGACCCGACCTGCGCCAACACCTCAGCCGTGCGCCGGTTCATCGCGCGGTCATTCACCATGAACCTACGGGACAGCTCGCGCCCCAGAAACAGGTTCTGCGCGACGGTCAGGTCAGCGGCCAGCAAAATTTCCTGATGGACCAGCACGATCCCTGCGGCCTCCGCTTGCACCGCATTTGCAAAATCTATCTGCTTTCCGTCCATAAAAAGCTGGCCCGTGGTCGGCGCTGCGTGACCCGACAGCAGCCTCATCAACGTAGACTTACCGGCCCCGTTCTCACCGATGATTGCGTGGACCTCACCAGAACGAATATCGAGCGTGATGTCCCGCAAGACTTCGATTTGCCCATAGGATTTGGACAAGCTGCGGGCACTCAACGCCGATATCGCAGTACTGACCTGCGCGGGCTTTTCCATCTTCAGATTCATTCGAATGCTGCCACGAGCCGGTCCCGCGATCGGCTGATGTGATCATGCATGGCGCTGTATGCCGCATCGGCATCGCCTGCACGAAATGCGCCAATGAGACGTTCATGCTCTTCCAGAGCTTCCTGCGTGACTCGGCTGTGGAACATCAGGCGGAAGATATGTAAATGAATATGCTGATCCGACAGTGCTTGTCGGACGACCTCATTGGCGGCGATCTTCAGGATTTCGTCGTGAAAATGGGCGTCTGCACGAGCAAAAAGCGAATAGCGACTGTTACGGTCTGCAGGCTGCTCGCCATTTTTCATGTCACCCGCTGCCAGCTCCAGACGCAACAACGTCTCTGGCGTCAGGTTCCGGCAGGCCTGCCGCGCACTTTCCGGTTCAATCATCAGGCGAAAGTTGTAAAGATCCTCAAATTCCTTGCGGGTCAGCTGCGGCGCTGCGGAATAGCCAACCAGATGCGCTTTGCGCACCAGCCCCTCGCGCTCCAGTCGGTTCAGCGCATCACGCACCGGCGTTTGCGAAACATTCAACTCCCGCGCCAACCCGTCGATCGGGATCCGCGCACCAGGCGAGATTTCGAGCGCCATGAGTTTCTCATAGATGCGCTGATGCACACTCTCCGAAATACTGGCCGGCCGTACGATACCGCCGGCACCTGTGCGTTCTGTCGAAATCTCCATCTGCCACCCTCACATCTACGTCCTTGACAAGGGTAAGGTTAATATCGATACCATATCGAATGTCAAATACAATATCATATACGATACGATAAGGCTTCGTTCAGTGCATCCTTCAATCGAAGAACTTCGGCAGCTTTCACGTAGGGCACTGGAATCTCATGAGGTTTCCAAGGCCAATGCGAGATTGCAGGCCGATCTGCTGATCGAAGCAGAGCTGCGCGGATTGCCCTCGCACGGCCTGCAACGCCTGCCGCGTCTGATCAACCGGCTTCAAGAGCGGCTCGCGGACCCGAGATCCAAGGGTCGCGCGGAATGGGTGCGTCCCGCTGTTTTGAAGGTTGACGGGGAACGGGGTCTCGGTCCCGTAGTCATGATAGAAACGCTGAACCTGCTGGATCAACGCGTGCGCCAAGAAGGCGTTGCCATCGCTGCGATACACAACGCAAATCACATCGGCATGCTGGCGTATTATGCCGAGGCTGCAGTGGCGAGGGGACAGATCGGTCTTTTTCTCACGACCAGCGAAGCGCTGGTTCATCCCTTCGGTGGGACAGAGCCGATGCTGGGCACCAACCCCATCGCAATCGGCATCCCGACCGAAAACGCGCCCTTCATCCTCGATCTTGCCACCAGCCTCGTCTCGATGGGCAAGATCCACCACCATGCCCTGACGGGAACGCCCATTCCCGAGGGATGGGCCGTTGACGCGCAGGGCCACCCGACAACTGACCCAGTAGCCGCGCAAAGCGGTGCCATCGCCCCCTTCGGGGATGCCAAAGGCTACGGACTGGGTCTCGCCGTCGAGCTGCTGGTTGCCGCCCTTGCCGGTTCGGCCTTCGCACCCGAGGTGCGCGGCACGCTCGACGCAGCCCATCCTGCGAACAAAGGCGATGTGATCGTACTGATCGACCCCTCGGCTACCGGCGGCACAGGTGCTGCACTGGCGACCTACCTCGACCGCCTGCGCACGTCGCGTCCGGTTGATCCGAACCATCCCGTCGCCGTTCCCGGAGACCGGATGCGTGCCCGCCGGGAGGCTGCAATGACGCAAGGCATCACCCTGCCCGACACTTTATTCCACGAAATCCGCGGCCTCGTGCCCGGCTGAATTACGATACAGGAGGAGACAACATGGCGATATTCGGCACGATCAGGGCCCCCAGGGAAATCATCTTCGGCGAAGGCCAACGCACCGCGGTCGGACGCATCGCAAAGCAGCTGGGTCGGCGAGCCCTGATTGTCACCGACGCGCGTCTGGCGGGCGATGATACCATCATGGCTATGGTCTCGCAGCTCGAAAGCGAAGGCCTTGCGGTCATGCTCGACAGCTCCACCCAGCCCGACGTTCCCGTGCACACTGCCATGGCCAGCGCCGAGGCTGCGCGCGACTTTGCCCCTGATCTGCTGATCGGCGTCGGCGGTGGCTCGTGCCTCGACATGGCGAAATGTGTCGCGATCCTGTTGACGCACGGCGGCAAGCCGCAGGACTATTACGGTGAGTTCAAGGTCCCCGGCCCCGTCATGCCGCTGATCGCGATCCCTACCACGGCAGGCACAGGCTCCGAGGTCACGCCCGTCGCTGTACTTTCCGACACCGAGCGCCAGCTCAAGGTTGGCATTTCGTCACCCCACATTATCCCCACGGTCGCGATCTGCGATCCCGACCTGACTATGACCTGCCCCGCGTCGCTGACCGCTATCGCCGGGGCCGACGCCCTGACCCACGCAATCGAGGCATTCACCGCCATCCGACACGAACCTGTGCCGGGCCTGGCGCAGGACCGCGTATTTGTCGGCAAGAATATCACCTCGGACGCATTCGCCCTTCGGGCAATTTCGCTGCTGTGGGAAGGTCTGGAAGCGGCTTGCACCGACGGCAGCAACGCGGAGGCGCGGGCGAACGTCATGCTGGGGGCGACATTGGCGGGCCTCGCGTTCGGTGTGGCGGGCACGGCGGCGGCCCACGCGATCCAATATCCCGTGGGCGCGTTGACCCATACGCCGCACGGCGCGGGTGTTGCCTGCCTTATGCCCTACGTCATGGCCTGGAACGCGCCGATGATCGGCACCGAGCTTGACCAGATCGCCCAGGCGACCGGCCTGACCGACCACGATGCAGTGATCCCCGCCATCGCGGCCCTGTTCGAGCGGATCGGCATACCCCCGACGTTGAAGGCATTGGGACTGGCCGAAGATCGCCTTGACTGGGTTGCCGAGCAGTCCTGCGGCATCGCGCGTCTGATTCAGAACAATCCCCGCCCCCTGGCCTTGCCCGAAATGCGCCGTCTTGTCGGTGCCGCCTACACCGGTGACCGCACCGCGCTCGCCTCGATTCAATAGGAGAAACCAATGGTCCTCGATAACGTTTTTACCGGCTATGCAGATCCTCAGCTTCACGCCGAGGGGCTTTATATCAACGGCAAATGGATCTTGGGACGCGGGATTCCCGTCACCGATCCGTCCAGTGGGAATATCCTTGTTGAAGTACCCGACGCGGGCATCACCGAGGCAATGAGCGCTGTCGACGCAGCAGATGCTGCGGCGAAAGGCTGGCGCGACACCCCCCCGCGTCAGCGATCCGAGATCCTGCGCCGCTGGTTTATGCTGATGACCGAGCACGCCGAGGAGCTTGCGCTGCTGATCTCGCTCGAAAACGGAAAGGCCCTAACGGACGCGCGGGGTGAGGTCGCTTACGCTGCTGAATTCTTCCGCTGGTATGCCGAGGAAGCGACCCGCATCCCCGGCGAGTATCGCCACACCCCGAATGGTGCCCACCACATCCTCGTCGATCACGACCCCATAGGTATCGCTCTGTTGATCACACCATGGAATTTCCCAGCGGCAATGGCCACGCGGAAGATCGGCCCGGCGCTTGCGGCGGGCTGCACGGTGATCCTCAAGCCTGCCTCCGAAACGCCGCTGACCGCCTACGCCATGGCCCGACTGGGAGCCGAGGCGGGCGTGCCGCCTGGTGTCGTCAACGTGATCACCACCTCTGACCCCGGTGGGGTGAGCAGCGCAATCCTTGCCGATCCGCGCGTACGCAAGTTGTCCTTCACCGGTTCCACCGGCGTCGGTCGCGTTCTGCTTGCCGAAGCTGCGAAAACCGTGGTGAGTTGCTCGATGGAACTGGGCGGCAACGCGCCCTTCATCGTGATGGACGACGCGAACTTGGATGCAGCACTCGACGGCGCAATGGTCGCCAAAATGCGAAACGGCGGAGAAGCCTGCACAGCAGCCAACCGGTTCTATATTCAATCCGGCATTCACGACGCCTTTGTTGCGGGTCTTACGCAGCGCATGCAAGCGCTCAAACTGGGCGCGGGCTATGCGACTGACACGCAATGCGGTCCGATGATCACTACCAAGGCTGTCGAAAAGATCGACCGGCTGGTGGCCGAAGCGAAAGAGCGTGGTGCGCGGGTCACGACCGGCGGCACGCCACAGCCCGGATCGGGCTACTACTATCCACCGACCGTCATTGAGAACGTGCCTGCCGATGCCGCCATCGCGCATGAAGAGATCTTTGGTCCAGTGGCTGCCATATACCGTTTCGACACAGAGGAAGAAGCGATCCGGATGGCAAACGACACCGAATACGGCCTCGCCGCCTATGTTTATTCCCGCGATATCACCCGTGCAATGCGGGTTGGCCGCGGCATCGAAACCGGTATGTTGGGGATCAATCGAGGTCTAATGTCCGACCCAGCGGCCCCTTTCGGGGGCGTCAAGCAAAGCGGGCTGGGACGCGAAGGCGGTGTGACTGGCATCTTGGAATTCATGGAGCCGAAGTACTTCGCCGTCGAGTTCTGACCACAAGAAGGAGCCGCAGATGCCCGAACCCGATCTTTACCGCAACCGAGATTTCATCCCCGATTTTGACGTGATCATGGCAGAGACGGAGGCCCGCAGCCAAGAAGTGGCGGCGCGTTACCGTATGGAGCGTGACATACCCTACGGGCCCGGTCCGCGGCAAACCTTCGATCTCGTCTTTCCACCCGGTGACGTATCTGACGCACCTTTGCACATCTTCATTCACGGGGGCTATTGGCGGGCCGGCAGCAAGGACGCGCATACCCTTGTGGCAGAGCCCGTCCTGGCTGTCGGCGGGATCTGTGCGCTGGTTGGATATGGGCTGATGCCGTCTACGCGTCTGGGAGACATCGTAGCACAGGTCCGCGCCGCCGCTTGCCACATCGTCGACCTCGCGCCGCGGATTGGGGCGGATCCAACACGCATCACCGCAAGCGGGCATTCCGCCGGGGCACATCTGGCCTCGCTCTTGGCAGCAAAAGCACCCGGCGACACTGCGCGCCCAATACTACCCGACATTAAGGGACTTCTTCTGATCAGCGGCATTTACGACCTGTCCGGCATCCCTGACAGCTTCCTGAAGGACGAGGCCCGCATGACCACCGAAGAAGCCGCAGATTGGTCGCCCCTGCTGGCCGTGAACCGACCCGGCACCCACCGGATCATCACGCATGGACAAAATGAAACGCAGCCCTTCCACGATCAGGCAAAGGCCTTCGCTTCCTTGATCAACGAACAAGGTGCCAGCCCATGCGCCTATAGATCTGAACCCGCCCGCAACCATCTTGATATCGTACTCGATCTCGCAGATCCTAGCACGCCGCTTGGCCAGACGCTCGCCACCCTCGTTGCAGGCGAAGAGCCCCAACGTCGAAGCGGAAACTGACGTAAGTCGGTGCAAGCGGGTTCCATGTTGCCGTGCCAGCTTGATCTTGCATATAAAAAGCCCCGCTCTGCAGAAGCAGGCGGGGCTTCTCAATTTCTCAAGACTATGTATCAGCCGTTGTAGCGCAAGCCAAAGAACACCCGGCCTTCGTCGCGATTGCGGCCACCGTGGACAGCACCCGCAAAGGCAGCGACTGCAGCGATCAGCGATGCGGCGGCCAGTGCAAAGGCGAACAGGATCCCGGCGTTGCGTGC
>JAGXHB010000019.1 GCA_024636425.1 Roseobacter sp. | reverse complement strand
GACGGGATCGAGCGGTGGAACACGATGATGCGCGGACCGCGCCGCATGGTCGAGGTTGATGACGACAGCGTGATTGACGAAGGCGGTGTTCAAACCCGCTATGAGTATGGCCCGCCTGAGGTAAGCCATGTCGAGCTGGCGCAGGTCATTCTGGACGAATCCGGCTATACCGGCCACTGGCAGAACGACAAGACGCCAGAGGCACCGGGGCGGCTGGAAAACCTCAAGGAATTGGTCAAGGCGCTGGAACAGTTCGAAAATCTGCAAGGGTTTCTGGAACATGTCAGCCTGATCATGGACAACGAAAGCGACGATGGCGGCGCGAAAGTGTCGATCATGACGCTGCACGCGGCCAAGGGGCTCGAATTTCCCGCGGTGTTTCTGCCGGGCTGGGAAGACGGGCTTTTCCCCTCGCAGCGGTCCATGGACGAAAGCGGGATCAAGGGGTTGGAAGAGGAACGCAGGCTCGCTTACGTGGGCATCACGCGGGCCGAACAGCTTTGCACGATCTCCTTCGCGGCCAACCGTCGGGTGTTCGGACAATGGCAAAGTTCGATGCCCTCGCGCTTTGTCGACGAGCTGCCGGCCGATCATGTCGAGGTGTTGACCCCGCCCGGGCTTTACGGTGGGGGCTTTGGCGCTGCGATGCCCAAGTCGAACCTGCACGAAAAAGCGGCAGAGGCGAATGTCTACAACTCTCCCGGTTGGCGGCGGTTGCAATCGCGCAGCAACGACCGCGGGATGAGCCAGCCCAAGGAAGCGCGCAACGTTACGATTGATATGGCCGCTGTCAGCAGCTTCACCATGGGGGAGCGCGTGTTCCATCAGAAATTCGGCTATGGCGCAGTGATCGGCATCGAAGGCGACAAGCTCGAGGTCGAGTTCGAGAAGGCCGGGATCAAGAAAGTCGTCTCGCGTTACCTGACCGGATCGGATGATGTGCCCTTCTAGGCGCGTCTGCGCGACGTTGCCAAGACGGGATCGCGCCGTTTTTCCGCATCTGACATTCTCGTGTAGACCATGAAGGTTGCTTTGAAGAAAATATCCTCCGTTCTACTGTAAAGCCGGATCGGGCCGGCTGATGACATTTTCCACGACGGAATTACCAGCCTGAACCGTTAAGGTCGTGAGTATATTTCAAGCGGAAAACCATTATGGCACATTTATCAGACAGCCCCGATCGCTACGGCCTTGTCAGCCGCGTGTTTCATTGGGGAATGGCAACCTTGCTTGCCGCACAGTTTCTATCCGCAGCAGCGCGGTGGGGGCTTGATCGGGAAAACGCCGTGCGTGAAACGCTTTGGAGCTACCATACGACACTGGGCACAACGCTTTTCCTGCTGGTCCTGTTGCGCGGCGTTTGGGGCTTGGCGAATATTTCGCGGCGGCCACCGCATTCCGGGAGAATGGGCCAGGCCGCGAAGCTGGGGCATATTGCGCTTTATCTGCTGATGGTGATCGTGCCGACCCTGAAGCTGCTGTCCGCCGCAGGGGGCACGCGCGGGTTCAGCTATCTTGGCATCCAGATTTTTCCCGCCCGCGAGGTCGAAATCGCGTGGCTCAGCAGCTTCGGAGAGTGGCACGGTGAACTGGGGTGGATTCTGGCGCTTATGATCATCGGACATATCGCCATGGCAACCGTCTGGCACCATCTGATCCGGCGCGATGATACGCTCAGGCGTATCGCGGGCTGAGCTTCAGGGCGGCTATTCTGAAAATACCCACAGCATGCCTGTGCTCATCAACCGGACAAGCTGCCATTCCCTTGGGGTCGGGGCGTTTGGGAAGGCGGGGATAAGGGCGATTGAATCAAGAACGGCGGTGCTTTGGGAGGAAAGCACCGCCGTCTTTTTCGACGTCTCCAATCCAATCGGGAGGAAAGGGGGAAGGAGACGTTTGTGAAGGCCGTTGGTTTCAGGGAGGAGGAGGAAACCGCAGGCCCCCGTCAGACACACAACAGGGAGGATGTGTGTGCCCGATCCGTAATTTCTTTAGCCAGCGTTGCGGGCTGTTTCCAGCGCGATGCTGCGGATTTGCGAACGACCCATGCCAAGATCGGCCAATTCGCGGTTCGACAGCCTGCTCAGCTCGTTGAATGTCGAACGGTAGATGCTGCGCTGCTTGCGGCGTGTCTCAAGTCCGGACAGCAGAGCTGCGAAGCGGTCTGCAAAGGATGGAGTGTTGGTTGCGTTTACATATGCCATGTCAGCACCTCGGTCAGTTTCTGTTCGTTCGTGTTGTGTACAGTATTTAGGGAATTGCTGCATCTGCACAATAGACAGATCGTCAATGCTGCTATGCAGCAAATGCAAGGGTGAAGTTGACGTAACGTCCTGATGTATTTGGCAAAAAAAATGGCGACGACACCAGGGAGGAGGAGGGTGCCGTCGCCTAAAACAGAAACATCCGGGAGGAGGATGGATGCGTCTGGTCTTTTGTTTGGCCAGCGACTTGCGCTGTCCTGAGACCTTTTTGACCTAATTGCTGCATCTGCACAATCCATTCTTTGTGCAATGCTGCCATGCAGCAAAAACATGGATCATTTGGTCAAATTTTGTGCAGGTTTTTCCTCCAATGCCACCCGATTGCGCAGCATATTGACGAAACAGCCGGATTCACGGCCCCCTTGCGGATTTTGCTGAACATGCCATGTCACAAAGTAACGATATAAAGGAACACGGCATGACGATCACCAAAGCCAAAGTCGAATCTGCCCTTGCCCGCGTGCAGCTTCCTGACGGGAAATCCATCCTCGACCATGATTTGATTCGTGCGCTCAGCGTTGATGGCACGACGGTGCGGTTTGTGATCGAAGCGCCCAATGCCCAGGTCGCCGCTCAGATGGCCCCCTTGCGGGACGCTGCCGAACAGGTGGTGCGCGCGCTCGACGGGGTGGAGACGGTGACGGTCGCTCTGACAGCGCATGGCCCGGCCGCCAAACCCGCGGCCCCCAGCCTCAAGATCGGAGGGCATCCCAAGCCGCAGGACGGCCCGACGAAACCGGCGGGTGTGCAGCGTATTCTGGCCATCGGCTCGGGCAAGGGCGGCGTGGGCAAATCCACCGTCAGTTCCAATCTCGCCGTGGCGCTGGCGCGGGCAGGGCGCAAGGTGGGGCTGCTGGACGCCGATATCTATGGCCCCAGCCAGCCGCGCATGATGGGTGTGAACAAGCGCCCCGCCTCTCCTGACGGCAAAACGATCATCCCTTTGCAGGCGCATGGCGTCACATTGATGTCGATCGGTTTCATGATGGAAGAAGGCAAGGCCGTCGTCTGGCGCGGTCCCATGCTGATGGGGGCGCTGCAGCAGATGCTGGGGCAGGTCGAATGGGGCGAGCTTGACGTGCTGCTGGTCGATCTGCCGCCCGGCACCGGCGATGTGCAGCTGACACTATGCACCAAGTCTGAATTGTCGGGTGCCATTGTCGTCTCAACGCCGCAGGATGTGGCGTTGATTGACGCGCGCAAGGCCATAGACATGTTCAACACGCTGAAAACCCCCGTGCTGGGTCTGATCGAGAATATGTCGATGTTCGTCTGCCCTGATTGCGGGTCCGAGCACCAGATCTTCGGCCATGGCGGCGTCGCTGCCGAGGCCGAGAAGATGGGCGTCCCGTTGTTGGGCAGTCTTCCGATCGATCTGGAGACGCGGCTTGCCGGTGACGCCGGCACCCCTGTCGCTGTCGGTGACAGCCCTATGGCCCAAGCCTATGCCCGCATCGCCGAAGGGTTGATCAAGGGCGGCATGGCCTGAGGTCGCCACCCTTGTAAGCGAAGACGGGTTGTATGCGTAGCGTAGGGCCTCGCCTTCGATTGCGGCGACCCTGGCCTCCAGCTCGTGCTTGATCGGGAGCTTCGGCCTTGCCGCCGGTCCGAAAGGGCTTGCGGTGTAGGGGGTATCAGGGTCGCGCACGCTTCTTTCCCTATCAAGCGGGCGGTCTGAGATGGGCTGACATGCGGCACAGGCCGTTTACCAGTCTCAGCCCTGCGGACTGGGTCGCTATGGGAAATCCTACGGGAATTGATGGGACATGCCGCGTCAGCCGCAAAGTAGCGGCCGAAGTGATTCGGCCAAAATCAGCCGATTCAAGCTCACATTCGTGGAACTGCCCTTGAATCCGGTTGATTTCATCAGGTGGTCTGTGGAACAAGGCAAGAACATAGGTTGTGGATAACTCTGTGGTCTAATTTTTTTGGGAATTGGTGGGAATTTTAGGCCTCTTTGAGATCTGTCTATATCTGGTGTCCAATTCCTCTATTTTTACACAATAGAGTAAATTTTTGGTGAAATACGATCCCACATCTAGTTTTTCCATCCTGTGGAAAACCAAATCCTGTGTGTTTTTGTGAAAAAATATGTAGACGCCCATGCATTCCCATGGCATCCCTAGTGCATCGGATGAGAACGAGACACGGGGCACCAAACGACCCCAAAGACCAAATAAAACTCTAGCAGGTTCATACAGGCACCTCGCTTTCATCAGACCAAGAGATCCGGCGCGCGAGCGAGCAGACATCCCCCCAGGTGGCGCGCGCAGTCGGACTTATCCGCAAGTGCGGGACGGGCGGCGGGTTGATCAGTGGCAGCAGATCAACCCGCCGTTTTTACATCAAATGTCGGGCACCACCGGGGAGATGAAATTAAAGGCGCGCATCAGGCGTCACGAGGCAGGGACAGACACGTGAGCCGAAGGTTCAGAGGCGAAAGCCAACACAAGGTCGACAATAAGGGGCGGGTGTCTATCCCAGCCTCTTTTCGTCGTGTGTTGGAAGCCGGTGATCCGAATTGGCAGAACGGCGGCACGCCCGAACTGGTGATCGTCTATGGCGACAGCCGCCGCAACTTTCTTGAATGCTACACGATGGACGCCATCGACGAAGTAGACAGCAAGATCGACGCGCTGCCGCGCGGGTCGATGGAACGCAAGATGCTGCAACGCCTGTTCCACGGGCAATCCTTCCCCACGTCCGTAGATGAAACCGGCCGTCTGGTCCTGCCCGCCAAGCTGCGCAGCAAGATTGATCTCGACGGCGAAGCGTTCTTTATCGCCGCTGGTGACACGTTCCAGATCTGGAAGCCCGAAACCTACGAGACCGAGGAAAAGGCGCGCGAAGAAGAATGGCTGGACGATCTGCCCGAAGACTTCGATCCGCTGATCTTCCTGGACGGCAAGCCGGGGGAATAAGCGAAATGGCTGCCGCCCCTCTCTCCCCCTCTGCTCCTCACACTCCGGTTCTGCTGCGCCCTTTGCTGGCCGCCGTGGCCCCCGTCGCAGGCCGCTGGCTGGACGGGACTTTCGGGGCAGGCGGCTACACCCGTGGGCTGCTTGAAGCCGGGGCCGATCAGGTGATTGCCGTTGACCGTGACCCGCTGGCCTTCGAGATGGCGCAGGATTGGGCGGCGGAGTACGGCGACAGAATCATCATGCAGCGCGGCGTATTTTCCAAAATGGATGACTATGCTCAAGACCTTGACGGTATCGTGCTGGATCTGGGCGTGTCGTCGATGCAGCTTGATCTGGCCGAGCGCGGCTTTTCCTTCATGCGTGACGGGCCGCTTGATATGCGGATGAGCCAGGAAGGGCCATCGGCGGCGGACATCGTGAACAACGCCGAAGAAGAGGTGATCGCCAGCATCCTGTTCCAGTTCGGCGAAGAACGCGCCAGCCGCCGCATCGCCAAGGCCATCGTGCGGGCACGCGACGACGCCCCGATCAAGACGACGCTCGAACTGGCCCGGCTGGTCGAAGGCTGTCTGCCCCGCTCCAAACCCGGCCAGTCCCACCCCGCGACCCGCAGCTTTCAGGCATTGCGCATCGCGGTGAACAATGAATATGGCGAGCTTTTTGAAGGTCTGATGGCTGCGGAACGCGCGTTGAAGCCCGGCGGGCAGCTGGCCGTCGTGACGTTTCATTCGGTCGAGGATCGCATGGTCAAACGGTTCCTCACCGATCGCGCCAACGCAGGCGGCAACGCCAACCGCTTTGCGCCGCAGATCGAAACGGACGCCCCTCAGTTCAAAGTCGAAAAGCGCAAGGCGATTGGCCCCGATGCGCAGGAACTGGACGAAAATCCGCGCAGCCGGTCGGCCAAGCTGCGCGTCGCGATCCGCACCGACGCGCCCGCGGGCAGCGTTGACGCCAGATCTGTCGGCATGCCCATGGTCAAAGGATTATCCCTATGAGAACAGTGCTTTATATCCTGACCACGCTGTCGGTAATCGGATTGGCGTTCTGGGCCTACCGCGAGAACTATGCCACGCAGCAAGCGCTGAATGACACCGAAAAACTGCGCTCCGAAATCCGCGATTCCCACTCCAAACTGGCAGTACTCAAGGCGGAATGGGCCTATCTGAACCGCCCCGACCGTCTGCGCGATCTGGCCGAGATGAACTTTGACCGTCTGGGGCTTTTGCCGCTTTTGCCCGAACAATTCGGCCAGATCGATCAGGTCAGCTTTCCGCCGCTGCCTGATCTGCCGCTTTTCACCATCGAAGATGGCGTCGATGTATCCACGATGGAGGCCCCTGAATGATCCGCACCCCGCTGCGCCCGCTTGCCCGCATTCTCGAGGCCCGCCGCAAGGGCGAGAACCCAGACGCGATTGAACGTGAAAACACCCGTATCCGTCATGAGCAGATGCGCGACGCCGCCCGCCAGCGTGCCGAAGGCCGGCTGCTGGTGTTGGGCGTTTTCTTTTTCTGCGCCTTTGCGGTCATCGGCGGACGAATGGGTGTGATGGCCACCACCGACCCGACAGAGCCACGCGCCATCGCACCGGGAGCCGTGCTGTCGGCCACGCGCGCGGATATTGTCGATCGCAACGGAAATATCCTGGCCACCAACTTCGAGACCCACGCGCTTTATGCGCAGCCGCATCACATGGTCGATCCGGTCACGGCGGCGAAAAAGCTGGTCAAGGTGTTCCCCGATCTCAAGGAAGACAGGCTTGTCACTGACTTTACCGGCAAGCGCAAGTTTCTGTGGATCAAGAAGAAAATCAGCCCCGAGCAAATGCAGGCCGTCCATGACATCGGCGAACCCGGCTTGTTGTTTGCACCGCGCGACATGCGGCTTTACCCCAACGGCGCGCTTGCTGCGCATATCATGGGGGGAGCAAGCTTCGGGCGCGAAGGCGTTCACGGTGCCGAAGTGATCGGCGTCGCCGGCACCGAGAAGTTTTTTGACGACTACCTGCGTGATCCGGCCAACGGCAACAAGCCGCTTGAGCTGTCGCTTGATATGACGATTCAGGCCGTGTCCGAGCGTATTCTTTACGGCGGCATGAAGCTGATGAACGCCAAGGGGGCTTCGTCCGTGCTGATGGACGTGCACACCGGCGAGGTGGTTGCGGCGGTGTCCTTGCCATCCTTCGATCCCAACGACCGCCCGCGTCCTGCCATCTCGGGCGACCCGTCGGACAGCCCGCTCTTCAACCGGTCGGTGCAAGGCGTTTACGAACTTGGCTCGGTGTTCAAGATCTTTGCCGCAGCGCAGGCGATTGATCTGGGACTGGTGACCGCCGACACGGTCATCGACACTTCGGGCCCGATGAAGGTCGGCGGGTTCCGCATCGGTGAGTTCAACAATAAAAACTATGGCGAACAGACTGTTACGGGGATCATCACCCACAGCTCGAACCGGGGGTCGGGACGTCTCGCACTTCAGATCGGGGGCGAGCGTCAGCAAGAGTTTCTAAAGAAACTCGGCTTTTTTGAGCCCACTTCAATCGAGATTGTCGAGGCGGCGGGCGGCAAGCCTTTGCTGCCCAAACGTTGGGAAGAGCTCAGCTCGGTGACGATTTCCTATGGGCACGGCCTGTCCTCCAGCCCGATGCACCTTGCCGCAGGATACGCGGCGATTGCCAACGGCGGTTTCAAGGTCACGCCCACGCTGCTGAAACAGACCGGCACGAAGATGGGCGAACGTGTGATGTCCGACCGCGCCGCCGCAGATTCCCGCATGATGCTGCGCAAGGTGGTCAGCGAAGGCACGGCCAGCTTTGGCGACGTGCCAGGCTATCACGTGGCAGGCAAGACGGGGACGGCGGACAAGCCGGGCCCGCGCGGAGGCTATCTTGAGGACAAGGTCATCAACACCTTCGCCAGCTTTTTCCCTGCGGACAATCCAAAATACGTCCTGATCCTGACGCTCGATGAACCCGTTGAGACCTCGGGCGACAAGCCGCGCCGGACCGCCGGGTGGACTGCCGTGCCCGTCGCCGCCGAGATGATCCGCCGCGTCGCTCCGCTGCTCGGCCTCAGACCGACTGTTGAACAGCCCCCTCTCGCTGGTATAACCCTGTCCAGCAGCAACTGATAAAAGAGCGTCCCAATGGGCACACAGGCCGTCCCCCTCAAGTCCCTCGGTCTGACCGCACGGGGCGGGTCAAACCCGCAGATCACCGGCATTGCCGTCGACAGCCGCCAGGTCAAGGACGGCTATCTTTTCGCGGCCATGCCCGGCACAAAAATGCACGGGGGGGAGTTCATCAAATACGCCCTGCGCATGGGGGCCGCGGCCGTGTTGACGGATGCGGCGGGTGCCGCGATGGCCGCTGATCTGATGGCCGACGCAGGCACCGCCGTCATCGTCACCGATGCCCCGCGAGAGGCGCTTTCGCGGTCGGCAGCACTTTGGTTCGGGGCGCAGCCCGCCACCATGATTGCAGTCACCGGCACCAACGGCAAAACCTCCGTCAGCACCTTCGTACGCCAGATCTGGATCGAAATGGGGCTTGCGGCCGTCAACCTTGGCACCACCGGCGTGGAAGGGGCGTGGACCGCGCCGCTGGCACACACCACACCCGAGCCGATCACCCTGCACCGTGCTTTGGCGATGGCCGCAGGCAACGGCATCACCCACGCCGCGATGGAGGCATCAAGCCACGGGCTGGACCAGCGCCGCCTTGACGGGGTCACCTTGCGCGCTGCGGGGTTCACGAATTTCACACAGGACCATCTGGATTACCACGAAAGCTTCGAGGCTTATTTCGACGCCAAGGCGGGGCTTTTCGCCCGCGTCCTGCCCGAAGACGGCACGGCGGTGGTCAATATCGACGATGCCAAGGGGGTCGACATCGCTGCCATTGCGCGCGCGCGCGGCTGCGAGGTCATCAGCGTGGGCCGTGACGGGGGCGATCTGCACCTGCGGGGTCAGCGGTTTGATGCAACGGGGCAGGATCTGCGCTTTGACTGGCGCGGCAAGACCTTTCAGAAGCGGCTCAATCTCATTGGCGGGTTTCAGGCGGATAACGTGCTGCTGGCCTGCGGTCTGGTCATCGCCTGCGGCGGCGTACCTGCAGATGTGTTCGACACGATCCCGCATCTCACGACCGTGCGGGGCCGGATGCAACTGGCCGCCACCCGCGACAACGGCGGAGCGGTTTTCGTCGATTACGCCCACACGCCGGACGCGATTGCGACCGCGCTGCAGGCGATGCGGCCCCATGTCATGGGGCGGCTGGTGGCCATCGTGGGCGCAGGCGGGGACCGTGACCGGACCAAACGGCCGTTGATGGGGCAGGCCGCGACAACGCATGCCGATCTGGTGATTGTGACCGATGACAATCCTCGGTCGGAGGATCCGGCCACGATCCGCGCCGCCGTGATGCTTGGCGCGCCCGAGGCGATCGAAGTGGGCGATCGTGCTGAGGCGATCTTGCGCGGCGTGGATGCAATCGGCCCCGGTGACGCATTGCTGATCGCGGGCAAGGGCCACGAGACCGGTCAGACCATCGGCGATGACGTGCTGCCCTTTGACGATGTGGAACAGGCCAGCGTTGCCGTGGCAGCACTGGATGGGAGACTGACATGACCTTGTGGACCGCCGCCGAGGCAGCAACAGCAACCAAGGGCCGTGCGGTCGGGAACTGGGCCTGCAACGGCGTTTCGATTGATACGCGGACGATCGAGGCTGGCGATCTGTTCGTTGCCCTGACGGACGTGCGCGACGGCCATGACTTCGTTGCTGCCGCTCTAAAAAAAGGTGCAGGGGCCGCCTTGGTCAGCCGCATCCCCGACAATGTCCCCGACGACGCGCCACTCTTGATCGTCGATGACGTGCTGGCGGGGCTTGAGGCACTTGGGGCCGCCGCCCGCGCGCGCACCAAGGCCAAGGTCGTGGCAGTCACCGGCAGTGTCGGTAAAACCTCGACCAAGGAAATGCTTCTGGCGATCTTTGCCGATCAGGGGCGGGCGCATGGGTCCGTCGCGAGCTACAACAACCATTGGGGCGTGCCGCTGACATTGGCGCGGATGCCGGTCGATACGGATTTCGCGGTGATCGAGATCGGAATGAACCATCCGGGCGAGATCAGCCCGCTGGCCCGCCTGACCAAGCCCGACGCGGCCCTGATCACCACCGGCGCCGCGGTGCATCTTGAGGCGTTCACCAGCGTGGCCGAGATCGCTGTCGAAAAAGCCGCCATCTTCGACGGGCTGGAGCCGGGCGGCGTCGCGGTCATCAACGCCGACATTGAAACAGCGGCCATCCTGATGGCCAAGGCCGTCGACCAGCGTCTGCGCGACATCGAATTCGGAGTACACGCGTACCACTACAAGCTGCGCGACGTGCAGGTGCAGGATGATGTGACCATTGTGCAGGCCGATGCAGATGGCACCCCGTTGCTGTTCAAGATCGGCACGCCGGGTCGGCATTTTGCGATGAACGCGCTTGGCGCGTTGGCGGTGGCGCAGGCGATGGGGGCGGATCTGGCACTTGCTGCCCATTCGCTGGGCCGCTGGACCCCTTACAAGGGCCGGGGCGTGCGCGAGGTGATCCATCTTGATCCGGTCGACACCCATCTGACGCTGAACCTGATCGACGACAGCTACAACGCCAACCCCACCTCGATGGCTGCCGCCCTCGAGGTGCTGGCCGCCGCCGACGTGACCCATGACATCGGGCGGGTCAGCAAAGGGCGGCGCATCGCATACCTTGGCGATATGAAAGAGCTGGGTCAGGATGAAACCGCCCTGCACGCGCGCCTGGCGCATCTGGACGCGACCAGCAAGATCGACGTGATCCACTGCGTCGGGCCCCTGATGCACGCGCTCTATGATCTTCTTCCGGCACATCAACGTGGCGATTGGGCCGAAAGCGCCGAAGCGCTGCTGCCTTCCCTGAGGTCGCATCTGGACAGCGGCGATGTTGTGCTGGCCAAAGGGTCGCTGTCGATGAAACTGGGTCTCGTCGTTGACGCGATCCGTAAAATGGGCCATCCGGTCGTCGATGACGACCGGGCATGAAGCCCAGCAGATTTTGAGTTAGGACGCGCAAGATGCTCTATTGGTTGACCCTGCTGTCAGACGGCGGCGATTTCTTCAACCTTTTCCGCTATATCACCTTCCGGGCGGGCGGAGCCTTTCTGACGGCGCTGATCTTCGGTTTCCTGTTCGGCAGGCCATTGATCGCGGTGTTGCGCAAACGTCAGGGCAAGGGGCAGCCGATCCGCACCGACGGCCCCGAGGGGCATTTCGTCAAGGCGGGCACGCCCACCATGGGCGGATTGCTGATTGTGGGCGCGCTGCTGACCTCCACTCTGCTGTGGGCGCGGCTGGATAATCCCTTTGTGTGGATGGTTCTGTTCGTCACGATGAGCTTTGCCGCGATCGGCTTTGCCGATGATTACGCGAAAGTGCGCAAGCAGACGTCCGCCGGCGTGTCCGGCAAGCTGCGGCTGCTGCTGGGCTTTCTGATTGCCGGCTCTGCCGCCTATTGGGCCGCGCAATTCCATCCGGCGGAACTGCAAAACCAGCTGGCGATGCCCGTCTTCAAGGATGTGCTGGTGAACCTTGGCTATCTGTTCGTGCCGTTTTCGATCATCGTGATCGTGGGGTCTGCCAATGCAGTCAACTTGACCGACGGTCTGGACGGTCTTGCGATCATGCCCGTGATGATCGCTGCAGGGGCGCTCGGGGTCATCGCCTATGCCGTGGGCCGCGTGGATTTTACCGAGTATCTGGATGTGCATTACGTGCCCGGCACGGGCGAGATCCTGGTCTTTACCGCGGGCATCTTCGGCGGCGGGCTGGGGTTCTTGTGGTACAACGCGCCGCCTGCGGCCGTTTTCATGGGCGACACCGGGTCGCTGGCCCTTGGCGGTGCATTGGGGGCCATTGCTGTAGCCACCAAGCACGAGCTGGTGCTGGCGATCATCGGCGGGCTTTTCGTGGTCGAGGCGCTGTCGGTCATCGTTCAGGTGCTTTACTTCAAACGCACCGGCAGACGGGTCTTCCTGATGGCACCGATCCATCACCACTACGAAAAGAAAGGCTGGGCCGAGCCGCAGATCGTGATCCGCTTCTGGATCATCTCGCTTATTCTGGCGATGATCGGGCTGGCGACGCTGAAGGTCAGATAGCGCGACTGCGCCTGCGGCGGGCGGTGCAGGGGGCCAGCCCCCATCGGCCCTGACGGGCCTCCCCCCGGAGTTTATTTGGCAAAATGAAGACATAGAGACCGTGGCAAGGCTGCGTCGATTTCAGGAGTGTGGACATGATACCGGTTCAGGGATTGGAAGACGCGCAGGTCGCGATACTGGGGTTGGGACGTTCGGGGCTGTCGGCGGCACGCGCGCTGAGTGCAGGCGGTGCCACGCCGGTCTGCTGGGATGACAACCCCGCCGCCCGTGCGCGAGCTGAGGCCGAAGGTTTTGTCTGCACCGATCTGATGAAGCCCGGCGCCTTTGACACCATCGCGCGGCTGGTCGTCAGCCCGGGTATTCCCCATCTCTATCCTGCGCCCAACCCGGTGATTGCTGCCGCGCTGGAGGCGGGCGTGGCGGTGGACAACGACATCGGGCTGTTCTTCCAGAGCTTTGCGACATTGGCCTGGGACAATTTCGATCAGGCCCCCCGCGTGATTGCGGTGACGGGATCGAACGGGAAATCAACGACATCGGCGCTGATCCATCATATTCTGGAACATGCAGGCCGTCCGACGCAACTGGCGGGCAACATCGGGCGCGGTGTACTGGACATGGATCCTGCGATCGACGGTGAAGTCGTCGTGCTGGAACTGTCCAGCTATCAGACGGATCTGGCGCGTGCACTGACGCCGGATATTGCCGTTTTCACGAACCTGAGCCCGGATCATCTGGACCGGCATGGTGGTATGGGCGGCTATTTTGCGGCCAAGCGCCGGCTGTTCGCAGAAGGTGGCCCCGACCGCGCCGTGGTCGGCGTCGACGAGATGGAGGGGCGGTTTCTGGCGGGTCAACTGTCCGAAGGGGCCGCGGATGACCGGGTGATCCGCGTTTCGGTCGAGCGCAAGCTGACCGGTCCCGGCTGGCAGGTCTTTGCGCGCAAGGGGTTCTTGTCGGAGTACCGTCAGGGCAAGCAGATCGGGTCGATTGATCTGCGCGCTGTGGCGGGGCTGCCGGGGGCGCATAACCATCAGAACGCCTGTGCGGCCTATGCGGCGTGCCGGTCTCTGGGCTTTGCGCCCAAGGTGATCGAGGCCGCGTTCCATTCTTTTGGCGGGTTGCCGCACCGCAGCCAGACCATCGGGGAAGCGCGCGGTGTCCGGTTCGTCAACGACAGCAAGGCCACAAATGTCGACAGCGCGGTCAAAGCGGTCGCGGCGTTTGAAAACATCCGCTGGATCTGTGGCGGGCTGGAAAAGGACGGCGGGCTTGGCGCTTTGGCCGAAGCCCTTCCGGGGGTGCGCAAGGCTTATGTCATCGGGCGCGAGGCGGCACAGTTCGCGATGAAGCTGTCGGTCGAGGCCGAAGTTTGCGGCACGATGGCCGACGCGGTCGCGCGTGCCGTGGCCGATGCGGAGGCGGGGGATGTGGTGTTGCTGGCCCCTGCGGCGGCGAGCTTTGACCAATATGACAACTTCGAGCGGCGCGGCGAGGATTTCGTGCGCGAGGTTCAAAAGCACCTGTGAGGGGAAAAAGAGGGGGCGCTGCCCCCGCAGCCTTTGGCTGCTCCCCCGGGATTTTGGGCCATTTGGAAGTTATGGGATCTGATTGATTGCGCGGGCGGCGGCCATTGCCGACGACCATGCCCATTGGAAGTTGTAGCCGCCGAGCCAGCCGGTGACATCCACCGCCTCGCCGATGAAGTAGAGGGCCGGGTCGGATTTCGTGGCCATTGTCTTGGATGACAACGCATCCGTGTTGATGCCGCCAAGCGTGACTTCGGCGGTGCGGTATCCTTCGGTGCCCGACGGCGTCATCTGCCAGTTGGACAGGGTTTCGCAAAGTTGCTGCAGGCGGGTGTCCGACCAGTCCGCGAGGTTGCCGGTGAGGTCCATGCTGGTTGCGAGGTGATCGACAAGGCGTCCGGGCAGGTGCTGCGCCAGTTCCGTGGTGAGATTGCGGCGTCCCGATGTCTGGCGCTGTGCACGCAGGCTTCCGAAAAGATCGGTCTGGGGCAGCAGGTTGACCGCGATCGGCGTGCCGTCTTCCCAATAGCTCGACGCCTGAAGCACGGCGGGCCCGGAGAGGCCGCGATGCGTGAAAAGCAGCGCTTCGTCAAAGCTGGTGCTGCCAGCGGTGACCCGCGTCGGTGTCGCGGTGCCGGATATGGCGGCAAAGCGGGCATCGGTGAAGGTGAAAGGCACGAGGCCCGCGCGGGTCGGCGTGACGGGAATGCCGAACCCGGCCGCAATGTCATATGCACGGCCCGTCGCCCCCATCTTGGGGATGGACTTGCCGCCTGACGCGATCACCAGATTT
>JAGXHB010000018.1 GCA_024636425.1 Roseobacter sp. | reverse complement strand
GAACTATCTTTCATCTGGGCGGGCATCATTGCGCTGGCCGTCCTGGTCTACGTCATTCTTGACGGTTTTGATCTTGGGGTCGGGCTTTTGTTCCCGCTGTCGAAAGACGAGGCAGAACGCAACGTGATGATGAACTCTGTCGCGCCGATCTGGGACGGCAACGAGACGTGGCTTGTGCTGGGGGGTGGCGGGCTTTTCGCCGTGTTTCCGCTGGCTTACGCGACGGTGATGCCCGCGCTTTACATGCCGATTACATTGATGCTTCTGGGCCTTGTCTTTCGCGGCGTCGCCTTTGAGTACCGCTGGCGGACCACGCGCTGGAAGGGGTTGTGGGACGTTGCATTTTTCGGCGGATCGTTCACCGCTTCCTTCTGCCAGGGCATCGCCCTAGGTGCGTTGGTACAGGGCATCGAGATCGAGAACCGCGCCTATGCCGGTGGCTGGTGGGACTGGCTCACGCCGTTTTCGATCCTGACGGGGATTGCCGTGACCGTCGGCTATGCGATGCTTGGCGCTACATGGTTGAACATGAAGCTGGAGGGACGCATTCAAACGCACATGCGCGGGCTTACCTGGCCCTTCGCCATCGGCACGGTGGTGTTCATGGGCATCTTCAGCCTTTGGACGCCCTTTCTGGATCCGGAGTATTTCACACGCTGGTTTGCCTTCCCCACCAGTGTCTTCAGCTTTCTGGTGCCGGTACTGGTCGCGGCGGCCATTTACGGGCTTTTCCACGGGTTGCAGCGCCATTGGGACGTGACGCCGTTTCTGTGCGCGCTCAGCCTTTTCGTGCTGGGCTTCATCGGGATCGGGATCAGCTTTTACCCCCATATCGTGCCCCCCTCGCTGACCATCGTCGAAGCGGCGGCACCTGACAGCAGCCTGATGTTCGCGCTGGTCGGCACGCTGGTGTTGTTGCCGATGATCCTGGGATACACGGCCTACACTTACTATGTGTTCCGCGGCAAGATTGACCCAGAGGAGGGCTATCACTGATGAAACGGAACTGGTTTACAAAAACCGGCTGGTTCGTCGTCATCTGGGTGGGCAGCGTCCTTGCGCTTGGTCTGGTCGCCTACGCGATCAGGCTGGTGTTGCTGGGCTGATTGCTGACGGTTGAGGTGGGGGTGTCGGTTTACCCTTAGGCACCCCTTGTCAATTTTGTGTCGCTTTGGCCAACTGTGCAGTGCCGACCCACTACCGGAGTACCCCAGATGCGCGCCATGCAAGTCACCGCCTATGATCAACCTCTGTCCTTGCAAGAGCTTGAGATACCCGTGCCCGCCGCTGGCGAAGTGTTGGTCAAGGTCGCAGCCTGTGGGCTGAACTTTGGCGATCTGCTGATGATCAAAGGCACCTATCAGGAAAAACCCGCGCTGCCCTTTACCTTGGGAATGGAACTTGCCGGAGAAGTGACTGCGGTGGGGGCGGGTGTGACAACCCTTGCCGTGGGGCAGCGCATCGCGGCTTATAGTGGTCTGCACGGCCTTGCCGACTATGCGGCTGTTCCCGCCAATGTCTGCGTGCCGATCCCCGATGACATGGATGCCGTGGATGCGGCCGCGTTCCTTGTGGCGTATGGCACGAGCCATGTCGCGCTGGACTACAAGGCGCGGATGCAGCCCAAAGAACGTCTGCTGGTTCTGGGCGCATCTGGCGGCGTTGGCCTGACGGCGGTGGAGTTGGGCAAACTGATGGGCGCGACGGTCATCGCTTGTGCGCGTGGCAAGGACAAGCTCGAAATCTGCCGCGCCGCCGGAGCGGATCACCTGATTGATTCCGAGACCGACGACATTCGCGAGGTCGTCAAATCCTTGGGCGGGGCCGATGTTGTTTATGACCCCATCGGTGGTGACCAGTTCAAGGCGGCCCTGCGCGCCTGCAACCCCGAAGCGCGGATTCTGCCGCTTGGCTTCGCCTCGGGCGAGGTGCCGCAGATCCCTGCGAATATCCTGTTGGTCAAAAACCTGAACGTGCTGGGCTTGTTCTGGGGTGGTTACAAGACGTTCAAACCCGACGTGCTGACCGACAGTTTCAAGGTGCTGATCGACTGGTATGTCGCGGGCAGGATCAAGCCGCATGTCAGCCATGTCCTGCCACTGGAGGAAGCCAACGCGGCGCTGGATCTCCTGCGCCAGCGCAAGGCGACCGGCAAGGTCGTGATCAGACTGTCCTAGCCAAGCCGTGCGCCGGGAGATTTGACCGCCACGCGGGCTTTGCTGCGTTCGCGCAGGAAGACGAACAGACCCGACCCGATGATCAGGGCGATGCCGACCCAAACCTCCCACATGGGCAGGTCGCCAAAGATCACCAGCCCCCAGAACACCGACAACGGCAAACCGATATATTCGAAAGGGGCCACCGTCGCGGCGTCGGCGATCCGGTACGCCTGACTAAGGCAGTAGCCGATGATGGCGGAGTTTACCCCAAGTCCCAGCAAAACCCACATATCCGCCGTCTCGGGCCAGACCCAGGCGCGCAGCAGAAACTGCACTGACGCCGATGTGTTGCCCGTGGCATAGCGTCCGTCGCCCGCGACCAGAAAGAACCCGATGGACACGATCAGGAACACGCCCTGAATGTAGACTGACAGTGCCGACGCTTTGCTGCGCACGCCCAGGCGACGCGTCATGAGCTGGTTCAGCGCATAGGTCAGCGCCGCGATCACCGGCAGCAGCAACACCAGCCGCGAGGCCTGCAAAGCGCCGGCATCGGCCCACGGACGCTGCATTATGATCACGCCCAGAAAGCCCACGGCCACGGCACTTAAACGCATGATGCCCACGCGTTCGCCCAGGATCGGGATCGACAGCAAGGTGATGAACAAGGGTGCCACAAAGAACAGCGCCGTTGCGTCCGCCAGCGGGAGTGCTGCGAGCGCCAGAAAGAACGCCATGTTCGACACGACGACCAAACAGCCGCGCAGCAGATGCCATCCCGCCTGTGATGTCTTGAGGATCTGCAAACCGCCCTCGTACTGGACGATCGCAAGGCTGACGATGATCCCGATGGCCGCGCGAAAAAATACGATCTCGTGCAGGGGATAGCCGCCGGACAACTGCTTGATCAGCATATCATTCACGGAAATTGCCAACACGCCAGCCAGCACGAAGGCAATCGCGGCACCCGCGCGGTTATGTGCATTTGCATTCATGTCTGAAGGCTTAGCATTTCGGTGCCGCCTGTCCAGCGCGTTTCGTCTTGGCGTGTCGCGTGGAACTGCGCTAGGCTCTGACAAAAACACCCCCCAAGGAGGAATACGCCCATGCAAATGTCAGAAACCCGCCAGATCGCTGCCACGCCGGCCGAAGTCTACGCAGCCCTGTTGGACCCCGATATGCTGATGAAATGCGTGCCCGGTGCCACCGAAGTCACCGGCTCCCCCGAAGAAGGGTATGAGGCAACGGTCGTGCAGAAGGTTGGACCTGTGAAGGCGACCTTCAAAGGGCAGGTCACGATGACCGATCTGGTGCCTGACCGCTCGATGAAGATCTCGGGCGAGGGCAAGGGCGGTGCGGCCGGTTTCGCCAAGGGCGGTGCCGATGTTATGCTGGCGGAGAAGGACGGCGGGACCGAACTGACCTATGATGTGGAAGCAAAGGTCGGCGGCAAACTTGCCCAGCTTGGCAGCCGGATCATCGACAGCTTTGCGAAAAAGATGGCTGATCAGTTCTTCAACAACCTGCAGGAAACCCTTGAGGGGCCTGCAGCACCCGAGACTGAAGAAGCCGCAGAAGGAGAAACGCCCGAGAAAAAGAAGAGCTGGCTGGGCCGATTGAAGTCCTGACAACCACCCCCCTGTTCACTGGGATCAAATCGGACTAGCTTCCGGCCAAACAGACCGGAGGCTTCGATGCCAGATATTGTAGAGATCACCAACCTGCGCAAAGCCTATAGCGACGGTTTCGAGGCGCTCAAGGGTGTCAGCCTTAAAATAGAGGAGGGCGAGATTCTCGCCCTGTTGGGGCCGAACGGTGCGGGCAAGACCACGCTCATTTCAACGGTCTGCGGCATCACCATGGCCACGGGCGGCAGCGTCAAGGTCGGGGGGCATGACACATTGACCGACTACCGCGCTGCGCGGTCGATGATCGGGCTTGTCCCACAGGAAATCAACCTCGAGCCGTTCGAGAAAGTGATGAGCACCGTGCGGTTCTCGCGCGGGCTGTTTGGCAAGCCGAAAGATGACGCAGCACTGGAGAAGATCCTGCGCCAGCTGTCGCTTTGGGACAAGAAAGACAGCCAGATCAGGGCTTTGTCCGGCGGTATGAAACGACGGGTGCTGATCGCCAAAGCGCTGGCGCACGAACCGCGCGTGCTGTTCCTGGATGAGCCCACTGCTGGCGTCGACGTGGAGTTGCGCCGCGACATGTGGAACATCGTGGCCGATCTGAAAGCCGACGGTGTGACGATCATCCTGACGACCCATTACATCGAAGAAGCCGAAGCCATCGCCGACCGTATCGGTGTGATCGCCCATGGCGAACTGCTGCTGGTCGAGGAGAAAAGCACACTGATGGCGCGGATGGGCAAGAAGCAACTTGAAGTGCAACTGACCAAACCGATTGATGCCCTGCCTGAAAGCCTGCGTTCCGACGCCCTTGTCCTGTCGGCGGATGGCTGCAAGCTGATCTATACCTACGACACCCATGCGGAGCGGACCGGGATCACCAAACTGTTATCGGACGTGTCCGCCGCCGGGTTGGTTCTGGCCGACCTCGAGACCAAACAAAGCAGTCTGGAAGACATTTTCGTCGATCTGGTCAAGGAGGATGCAGCATGAACTGGATCGCAGTAAAATCCATCTACATGTTCGAGATGGCACGCTTTTTCCGTACCATCACGCAAAGTTTGATTTCGCCTGTGCTGTCCACCTCGCTGTATTTCGTGGTGTTCGGTGCCGCGATCGGCAGCCGTATCGAGCAGGTCGAGGGTGTCAGCTATGGTTCGTTCATCGTGCCCGGCCTGATCATGTTGAGCGTCATCACGCAGTCCATCTCGAACGCGTCGTTCGGGATCTACTTCCCGAAATTCATCGGCACCGTGTTTGAACTGCTGTCTGCCCCCATCAACTTTATCGAGATCGTGATGGGCTATGTCGGGGCTGCAGCAACCAAAGCGTTGTTTATCGGGGTCATTATTCTGATCACCGCGTTCTTCTTTGTCGACATTACCATCGCGCATCCGATCTGGATGGTCGCCTTTCTGGTGTTGACCTGCATCAGCTTCGCGCTTTTCGGCTTCATCATCGGCATCTGGGCCGGTAATTTCGAACAGCTTCAACTTGTGCCTTTGCTGATCGTCACCCCCTTGGTCTTTCTGGGCGGGTCGTTCTATTCGATCACGATGCTGCCCCCCGTGTGGCAGATCATCTCGCATTTCAATCCGGTGGTGTATCTGATTTCGGGGTTCCGCTGGTCTTTCTTCGGGTCCGCAGATGTGCCGATCGTGACCAGCCTTTTTGCAATTGCGGGCTTCACAGCACTTTGTCTCGGGGTGATCTGGTGGATCTTCCGGTCGGGGTGGCGGATCAGGCAATAACTATTCCGGGGATCGCCTTGTTTGCCGACCAGCTGCACTCTACATGAGACAATATGAGAAATTATATTCCGTTCCTGTCTAGCGCGCCTACAATAGCCGTCGTCCGTCTTTCCGGCGTCATCGGAGGGCGCACCCGTGGCGGCCTCAACGATGGCGGCATCGGTCCGGCGCTTGATAAGGCGTTCAAACGCGGCAAGCCCGTTGCAGTCGCACTTGAAATCAGCTCCCCCGGAGGGAGCCCTGTGCAATCCTCCTTGATCGGCGCGCGCATCCGCCGTCTGGCCGAGGAGAAGAACATTCCCGTTTTCGCATTCGTTGAGGATGTCGCGGCCTCCGGTGGCTACTGGCTGGCGGCCGCTGCAGATGAAATCTATGCCGACCCCAGTTCGATCGTGGGCAGTATCGGCGTGATCTCGGCGTCCTTCGGGGCGCATGAATTCATCAACCGCCACGGGATCGAACGGCGCGTCTATACGGCGGGTCAGTCAAAATCCATGCTGGATCCATTCCGCCCCGAACAGACCGAGGATGTGGAGCGGCTCAAGACGCTGCTCACCGATATTCATGGTAACTTCATCGACCACATCAAGTCACGGCGGGGCGGCAAGCTGGCGACTGATACCGATCTTTTCACCGGAGAAATCTGGCTTGCCAAACGCGCAACCGAACTGGGCCTGATAGATGGCGTTGGTCATCTGCGACCGATCCTCAAGGATCGTTTTGGCGACAAGATCCAGTTCAGGCGCTATGGCGCAAAGAAAGGGTTTCTGTCCCGTTTCGGCGCGCAGGTTATTGGTGATGCGGTCGACAGCATCGAAGAGCGTGCCGCCTACGCACAGTTTGGCCTGTAACGCATGGTTCTGAAGATTGTCCTGCTTTTTCTGGTCGCTATGGGCACGCTTGCGTGGTTTGGCAAAATGCACTGGCTTGGGGGAAAACGCCTGAGCCAGACGAAATGTGGGTCTTGCGGGCGCTATCGCATCGGCAAGGGCCCCTGTAATTGTGGAGCGCCACGCGGATGATACTGCCTTGGGTAATGAGTATTCTGGGTCTTGTGATCCTGCTGTTGGCCGGCGACGCATTGGTCAAAGGCGCGGTCAACCTGTCTTTGCGTCTGGGTGTGCCCGCATTGATCGTCAGTCTGACCATCGTGGCTTTTGGTACGTCCGCTCCGGAATTGCTGATTTCGATCAAGGCGGTTCTGGACAATGCGCCGGGTATCGCACTTGGCAATGTGGTGGGGTCGAATACGGCGAATATTCTGTTGGTTCTGGGCATCCCGGCGCTGTTGGCGACCATGAACACCTCTGAATGTTCGACGCGCAAGACCTACAACATGATGATCGCGGCCTCTGTACTGTTCATCGCGCTGGCGTTCCGTGGGGTGTTCGATTTCTGGGCGGGCCTGATCCTTTTGGCCGGTCTGGCCTATGTCCTTTTCGACGCATTCCGGGATTCTCAAAAGCACCGCAGTTCTGCTTTGGCGGCGGTCGAGGATGATCTAGAAGAACCCGAAGGGGCCGATCCCGATATGCCAAGCTGGCAGATCGGTGTGTTTCTGGTTCTTGGTCTGATCGGTCTGCCCTTGGGCGCAAGCCTGCTTGTCGATAACGCCACGATCATTGCGCGCACCTACGGCGTCAGCGATACGGTGATCGGCCTGACGCTGGTTGCCATCGGGACGTCTTTGCCGGAGCTTGCAACGACCGTGATGGCGGCGCTGCGCAGGCAGGCTGATGTCGCGCTTGGCAATGTGATCGGGTCGAACATGTTCAATCTGTTGGGCATCATCGGCGTCGCCAGTCTGGTCGGACCGATTGCCGTCGATCCGGAATTCCTGCGGTTCGATCTGTGGGTCATGTTGGCGGCGTCGTTGTTGCTGATCCCGTTTGTCTATCTGGGGCGCAACATTACGCGGCTTTGGGGCATCCTGCTTTGTGCCCTTTATGTGCTGTATCTTGTTGTCATCCTGATCTGGTAAGAAAGGCGATACATGAAGAATGCGTTGGTAACAGGTGCCGGTGCGCGGTTGGGGCGTGCCATGGCACTTTATCTCGGGGATCGCGGATATAACGTTGCGGTGCATTACAACACGTCCGCTGACGGGGCAGAAGAAGTCGTCGCCGCCTTGAAATCCAAAGGGCAGCACGGCGTCGCAGTTCAGGCCGATCTGCTGGATGAGGCGCAAACGCAGACGCTGTTTCCCAAGGCGGTTGCTGCATTGGGTGGGCCGATCACGTGTCTGGTCAACAATGCGTCGATCTTCGAGTATGACAGCGTGACCAGTGCTACGCTCGAAAGCTGGGACCGCCACATCGGAAGCAACCTGCGCGCGCCCTTCGTGCTGACGCAGGCCATGGCCGGCCAAGGGCTGGAAGCCGAAACGGATGATCGTGGTGAACCCAAAGCGATCGGGCTGATCGTCAACATGCTGGACCAACGGGTTCGCAAACTGACGCCAGAATTCATGACCTATACCATCGCCAAGATGGGTCTTTGGGCGATGACCCGTACAACCGCCCAAGCCCTTGCCCCCGTCATCCGGGTCAATGCAATCGGGCCCGGTCCGACGCTGAAAGGGGCGAAGCAGTCAGATGAACACTTCGCCAATCAGCGTTCCCGCATTATCCTGCGGCGCGGATCGAACCCCGAAGACATCACCGCCGCACTCGGCTATTTTCTCGATTCGCCTTCGGTCACGGGTCAATTGCTGTGCACCGACGGAGGCCAGCACCTCGGCTGGCAGACGCCCGATGCGCAAGGGCTGGAATAGGCATCCCGGCAAAGTTTTGCACGTTCCGCAGAATGTTAACAAAACCGTTACAAATAGCGCCATGTTATCAACGCCTTGCAATGCGCGCTTAAAAATATGAAGAAAAATCAATATCTTATGAATGTGCCTAAAAATTAGGCTAAACGTGGAACTCCCCTTAAATTAAGGAAAATTCGGAAACCGCATAAAGTTATCTGCCGACTTATCCACAGGAATCGTGGGTATGTTTCCCCTTGTCCCAGAGCGTGCTCTATTGCAGCACAATATGCGGAACCCTACGAAACAATGACCGAATCGACTGACACCCCCAAGACCGGCCACGCGGTGATCCAATCGTATCTCAAGACGATTGACGGATCGCCCGGCGTTTACCGCATGCTGGATAGCGAAAGCCGGGTTCTCTACGTCGGGAAGGCGCGTAACCTGCGCGCGCGGGTCAGCAATTATGCGCGTCCGTCGGGACATTCGGGGCGCATTGCGCGCATGATTTCCAACACCGCTTCGATGATGTTTCTGACGACAAAGACCGAAACCGAAGCGCTCCTGCTTGAACAGAACCTGATCAAACAACTCAAGCCCAAGTTCAACGTGCTGCTGCGCGATGATAAGAGCTTTCCCAATATTCTGGTCACGGCAGACCACGATTATCCTCAGATCAAAAAGCACCGGGGCGCCAAGAAAGAAAAAGGCAGCTATTACGGCCCGTTCGCAAGCGCGGGGGCCGTGAACCGGACGCTGAACCAGTTGCAGCGCGTGTTCCTGTTGCGGGATTGTTCGAACGCCATGTTCGAAAGCCGCTCGCGACCCTGCCTGCAACATCAGATCAAACGCTGCTCGGCACCTTGTGTGGGCAAGATCTCTGCGGATGAGTATCGCAAGACGGTTCAGGACGCCGAAAAATTCCTGTCGGGCAAATCCACGGATATTCAGGGCCGGCTGGCCAAGGATATGGCCGCTGCATCCGAAGCGATGGAGTTCGAGCGCGCTGCCGCCTTGCGCGACCGGATCAAGGCGCTGACGCAGGTGCAGACGGCACAGGGCATCAACCCGCAAGGTGTGTCAGAGGCCGACATTATCGCGCTTCATATGGATCAGGGGCAGGCCTGCGTTCAGGTGTTCTTTATCCGCGCAAACCAGAACTGGGGCAACCGCGACTACTATCCGCGCGTCGGCCCCGATGTGGACGCGGCGGAGGTGCTCGAGGCCTTCATTGGCCAGTTCTACGATACCCGCGAGCCGCCCCGGCAGTTGATCCTGTCGAACGAGATTGAAAACGCGGATCTGATGGTCAATGCGTTGTCGGGCAAGCTTGGCCGGAAGGTCGAATTGCTGGTCCCGCAACGCGGCGAGAAGGCCGAGCTGGTGGACGGGGCGCTGCGCAATGCGCGCGAATCACTGGCACGCAAGCTGGCGGAAACGGCGACACAGACCAATCTGCTCAAGGGCATTGCAGAAGCCTTCGATCTTGACGCCCCGCCGCAGCGGATCGAGGTTTATGACAACTCGCATATCCAGGGCACAAATGCCGTCGGCGGAATGATCGTTGCCGGCCCCGACGGGATGATGAAAAACCAATACCGCAAATTCAACATCCGCGGCGATGATCTGACCCCCGGCGATGACTTTGGGATGATGAAGGAAGTCTTGACGCGGCGCTTCAAGCGCTTGCTGGACGAAGACCCGGACCGCAAGCTTGGGATGTGGCCCGATCTGCTGCTGATCGATGGCGGGGCAGGGCAGGTCAGCGCCGTCGCGTCGATCATGCGCGAATACGGTGTCGAAGACATTCCAATGGTCGGCGTGGCAAAGGGCATCGACAGGGATGCGGGCAAGGAAGAGTTCTACCGGGTCGGCAAGCGCCCGATGGCGCTGCGGCATAATGATCCGGTGCTCTATTTCATCCAGCGGCTGCGGGACGAGGCGCACCGCTTCGCGATCGGCACCCACCGCGCCAAACGGGCCAAGGCGGTTGGGGCGACACCGCTTGATGATGTGCCGGGCGTGGGTGCCGCGCGCAAGCGGGCGCTTCTGGCGCATTTCGGCTCTGCCAAGGCGGTCAGCCGCGCCAACCTGAGCGACCTCAAAGCGGTCGACGGGGTTTCAGACGCCTTGGCCGAGAGAATATATGCGTTCTTCCATGAGCGGGGATGATAAGTCTTGGACCTTTGTGTTCCAGGCGGGCATCGGGACGCTCCGCGGGGAGTTTATCTTGCAAAATGAAGCACACCGGTTGTTGCTTTCCCCTGTCTGTCGCACGCTGTAGAGTGTGGAAATGAAGTGGAATGTCCCCAATATCCTCACGCTTTTGCGTTTGATTGCGGCGCCCGGTGTGGCGCTGATGTTTTTGTATTTCAACAGGCCCTATGCGGATGCTTTGGCGATGCTTTTGTTCGTGCTGGCAGCCATAACAGACTGGTTTGACGGCTATCTGGCGCGCGCCTGGGGTCAGGAGACAAAGCTGGGTGCGATGCTGGATCCTATTGCAGACAAGGCAATGGTGGTGATCGCCCTGATGGTCATTATCGGCTTTTCAAGCTGGTCCCCTTGGCTGGTGCTGCCCACGACCTTGATTCTGTTTCGTGAGGTTTTCGTTTCGGGGTTGCGCGAATATCTGGGCGATGTATCGGGCACGCTGCGGGTGACCAAGCTTGCCAAGTGGAAAACCACCGCCCAGATGGTCGCGATTGCGGTGCTGTTCAGTCAGGGCGTGTTCGAGCATTACACAGGCATTACCGGCACCGGAACCGACATGGGGGTCGGACAGCCGACGGGCTTGGCGCTTGAACATGATCTGATGGGTCATGATCTTGATCTCGAGATATGGGCCGGTCGGGCCGGTCTGGTTCTGCTTTGGATCGCGGCAACTTTGACGGCAATCACCGGCGCGGACTATATGCGCAAGGCGCTGCCTCATCTGAAGGAGCCACGCTGATGGATGTTTTGTATTTCGCCTGGGTCCGGGAACGGATCGGTTTGCCCCGCGAAAAAGTGCAGACCGATGCGGCAACCGTGGCCGATCTGGTCGCTGAACTGCGGTTGCGTGAAGACAGATATGACATCGCGTTTTCCGATCTCAGCAGCCTGCGGGTCGCCGTTGATCAGGAACTTGCGGATTTCGACACCCCCTTGGCCGGTGTGCGAGAGGTCGCGTTCTTTCCGCCGATGACCGGGGGTTGATATGCAGGTTTCGGTCCAGGAAGACCCGTTCGATCTGGGGGCGGTCTCCGCCGCGTTTGCAAGCGGGCACAAGGATATGGGGGCGATCGTGACCTTTACGGGCATCGTGCGCGACCTGCCCGATGATCCGTTGCAGGCGATGGAAATTGAACACTACCCCGGGATGACCGAAGCCGCCCTGCGCCAGATGGCTGAGACCGCCATTGAACGGTTTTCTCTAGGCGATGCATTGGTAATCCACCGCTATGGCCGGCTGACCCCCGGCGAGATGATCATGATGGTTGCAACGGCCGCACGGCATCGCAAGGACGCGTTCGAGGCGGCGGAGTTTCTGATGGATTATCTGAAATCACGGGCCCCGTTCTGGAAGCGGGAGATCACGGACAAGGGTGCTGAATGGGTCGCTTCAAAGGATGAAGACGAGGACGCTCTGGCCCGCTGGTGATCAGCTTGCTTGCTGGCGTTCGATATAGGCGCGCATTTCCTCGGCCTCGTGGCGGGCATCGCGCAGACCGTCCATTGCAGCGCGCAGTTCAGCCTCGGTCTGGCTCAGCTGGTTTGTCAGCTCGGCCTCGCGTTGTTGCAGGTAGGTGATCGCCTGATCGCGGGTTTCTTCGGCTTCGTGCAGTTCCTGACTCATCCGGTCAAGCTGCGCCACATCCCCTGCGGCCACGCGGGTGAAACGGTGCAGCAGCCAATTTGCAAACCAGCCCATGCAGAACGCGACGAACAGGATGATCGCCGTGGCGATGACAAATTCGGTTCTGCTCATTTCAGTTGCTTTCTTGGGTCGTGTCGGATGGAGTCTCTGTATCACCTGAATTGTCAGCATTTTCCAGCGCTGTTTCGTCCGTTGACCCATCTTCTTGCGGGCGCAGCAGCCGGAATTCGATGCGCCGGTTGGCCTCGCGCCCTTCTTCGGTGTCGTTCGAGGCGACAGGGTTCTCCTCGCCAAAGCCGGTGGCGACGAAAGACCCGGTAATCACACGGCGCGCGCGCAATTCATTGAGAACCGACTGCGCCCGCGACTGGCTGAGCGCCAAGTTCATTTCTTCACGGCCCTGGCTGTCGGTATAGCCCTGAATTTCAAGTGCGATATCGCCGCAGGTTCCCAGAATCTCTGCAATCTGGTCCATCGTTCCAAGGGCGGACGCATCAATCGTGGCGCTGCCGGGCTCAAAGTTGATCTTGCCTTCCGACACGACATTGCCGATCTGTGCTTCGCATTCTTCAGGGGTTGGCAGACCCAGGACCGGATCGAGCTTTTCCTGATAAACGACGGCCACATCATAATCCTGACCCTCGCCCAGCTTGCCGGCCAGCAGCGTGGCGATCTGGGTTCCGGCGTCCGGATTGCCGGTATTGCCGGTGACGCGAACATTGGACGGCGTGACAATGACCGAACCGTTCGCGAGCTTCGACAGAGCGTCGAGCCCCGAGAGCACGCGGGTCGGCCAATCCGCCGGCAGGTCTTCGACGATGCGCGCAGCGGTATATACCTTGTCAGAGCCAAAGCTGGCCTTGGCATAGCTGTCGGCCAGTTCGCGGAGGTCTTCGTCCGACAGGCGGCCGCGCAGCTGGACATCGCCCTGCGGTGACAGGGTGGCGACAAATTCGGGCGGACCTTCGTCCGGATCAACCTCCTCCGGCAGGCGGGCGTTCAGCGCGAAAACATCGGGGAGCGCTGTCTCAAGCTCTCCGATGACGCGGTCAAAAGTGCCACGGTCGGTGCCGGGGGCGGCGATCAGTGCAATGTCGGCATCGGCAAAGCTGACCGATCCGCCGCCGATTTCGGCCAGGGCTTTGATCGCCTTTTCCACCGCTTCGGACCAGCGCGGGCTTGGCACCCCCAACCCCACGGTGCAGCGCAGCGATCCTGTGGCCCCGGCGTCTGTGGCGGCTTTCACGATTCTGGTGCTGGCTTTGTCCGTATCGGCACTGCACGCGTCAAACCCGGTTTTTTCCTCGGTGATCTGAAAGCGCAGCGTGAAGGGTGTGATCACCGGACGCGGGGCTGCGATGTCGAGCGTGAGCATCACACCCGGAGGTGCCGCACGGCGCAAGCTGTTTTCAAGCCGTGCCTTTTCCTCGGCGCTGTCAGAGATGGCGGTGATCTCAACCCTGCCTGCGGACACGGATACCTTGGCACGCGGCAGGCGTTCCATTGCTGAAATCGCGAAGCCAAACGCGTCTTCCCAGCCCTCGGGAGAGGCATAATTCGCGTACTCCAGAAGATCGGCCACGTTCTCATCCCCGGCCATCGCGTTGAAACGGTCAATCGCGGCTTCGCGGTCCGTCGTCGTCGGGATCAAGCCGATGATCGACACACCGGAATCATTTCGCAGGATCTCGGCAGAAAAACGGGGGGCGACGACATTGGCTTGCGACACGACTTCCATCCGGTCGATCACCCGCGCAGCATCGACGACGGACCCTGCGGTGCTCAGCGCATTAAAGCGGATCACTTCGTTCGGAGCGGTTCCTGCAAGCGTGACCTGCAAGCCATCCGCTTCGACCTCTGCCCAGGTCATGCCTTGTTCATCCAACGCATCGCGCACGTCGATTTCGGAATTCTGCTCGATCAGCGTCACCGAAAAATTCGCCGCGACAAGGGCGGTGACGGCAGCAGCCGAAAAGGTCAGCGCGATGATCAGAAGGGCGGAGAGACGCATAGGCTCGTTTCTGGGATCATTGATATTAGCCGCTTTGATACGCGGGGGGGCGCTGGCGTGCAATCATGCCAGCAGTGCGCCGGCAAAAAAGATCAGCGGGATCATGCCGGTATCGCGGTTCGCGCGAAACAGTTGCAAAAGCTTGCGATTGTCATTGATGTCGAGCCCGCGCAGTTGCCAAGCCATGTGCCAGCCCATCGCCCATGGCCCGCCAAGGGCAAGCACCATCGCCAGAAACGATGCGTTTTCCCGCAGCGCGAACACGACCGCAATTCCCATCAGCCCGACGGTCGCCATCAAGAAGCGCCGCAGCCACTGTGAGGAGTTTTCGCCAAACAGGCGGGCGGTGGATTTGATCCCGATCAAGGCATCGTCTTCGGTGTCCTGATGCGCATAGATCGTATCATAAAACAGCGTCCAGGCGATCCCCGCGAGGTACAGCACCACGGCGGGCGCGCCCAGCGACCCGCTATGCGCGGTCCACGCCAGCAAGGCCCCCCAGTTGAACGCGATGCCCAGAAAGATCTGGGGCCACCAGGTGATCCTTTTGGCGAAAGGATAAATCGCCACCGGCAACAACGCGAGGATCCCCAGTGAAATCGCGGCGTAGTTGAAGGTCAGCAAGATGCAGAACGCGACCAGTGCTTGAAACGCCATCCACAAGACGGCACCTTTGACACTGACCTGACCCGACGGAATGGGCCGCGACCGCGTGCGGGCGACGCGCCCGTCAAAGTCACGATCGGTGATGTCGTTCCAGGTGCAGCCCGCACCACGCATCAGGAATGCCCCGAGGCCACAGCCCGCAAAGATCCACAGATCGAACCATCGGGGCTGCTGATCGAACAGCATCGCCAGCGTCAGCCCCCACCAGCACGGCAGCAGCAGCAGCCACGTCCCGATCGGCCTGTCGGCCCGGCTGAGCCGGAGGTAGGGGCGCGAGAACGCCGGCGCGTAGCGGTCAACCCAGTTGTCGTCATAGGCATCAGCGACACGGTCGCCGCTCGCGGCATTTTCGAGGCTATTCTCGCTGCCATCTGGTGCAGGAGGGGTGTCTTGCATATATCTGAACCTATGAACGCAAAAATCAGATTATATGTAGAGCATGGCTTGGGGCAGGGGCAATCCGTTGCCTTGGATAAAGGGCAAGCACATTACCTTTTCGGGGTGATGCGGCAAAGCGTCGGCGCGCAGGTGCTTTTGTTCAACGGCACCGACGGTGAATGGTTGGCCGAGGTCACCGAGGCTGGCAAGCGCGGCGGGGTGCTGACCTGTGCGGCACAGACGCGGCCGCTGCTGATGCCCCCCGACCTGTGGCTGATCTTTGCCCCGATCAAGAAGGCGCGCACGGATTTTATCGTTGAAAAGGCGACCGAGATGGGGGCGCGGCGTATTGTCCCTGTCCAGACCGACTTTACCAACGCAGGCCGGGTCCAGCGCGACCGTCTTCAGGCGCACGCCGTCGAAGCGGCAGAACAGTGCGGTGGTACCTTTGTGCCCGAGGTGGCGGACATGCACCGGCTGGACCGCCTGCTTGACCAGTGGCCGGCGGAGCGTCAGTTGATGTTTTGTGACGAGGGGCTGGCTGGACAGAAAGCCTATCTGGACGGCACCAAGGGCGGCCCCTGGGCGATCCTCATCGGACCGGAGGGCGGGTTTTCCGAGCGCGAGCGTGACCGGCTGCACGGACTTTCGTTTTCCAACCCCGTGACGCTGGGGCCACGGATCTTGCGTGCCGACACGGCTGCTGTGGCAGCTTTGACGGTCTGGCAGCAGATATTGGGGGATTGGACGTGAGCGGTGGTATCGAAAAAGGCGCGATGAGACTGGGGGTTTCACACCCCCAGACCCCCGTGGAGTTTACTTGGCAAAATGAAGATGGGAAACGGTCATGAGCTTTCTGAGGCCTGAGGCCAAGGCGGAAATCTGGCGCTGGCGCGAAGTTTTGGGCGGCATCGGTGTGGCGGGGCTCGGGCTCTGGCTGGTGCTTGGGCCGGGGCTGTTGCTGGCCGTGCCGGGGTATGCGCTGATCGCGGGGGGCGCTGCCTTTGTCTGGATTGGTGTGCAGCGCGGACGGTTTCGCCAAAGCGGAATGGGGGCAGGGGCCGTTCAGGTGGACGAAGGACAGATCGCCTATTTCGGACCCTTGACCGGTGGCGTGATCGCCCTGCGCGAAATGGAGCGGCTGAGCCTTGAGCGCGGATCATACCCTGCGCATTGGAAGCTGGAACAGCAGGGCCGCGATGCCGTGATGATCCCCGTGGATGCAGCAGGGTCGGAAGCGTTGTTTGACGCGTTCGCGGCCCTGCCAGGATTGCGCACAGAGCGTATGCTGGCAGAGCTGGCCGATGACAAGACGCTGTCTGTGGTGATCTGGGAACGGCGGTCGTTGCGCCCGGCATCGGCCTTGCTGCATTGACACCCCGCGGAAATCGCACCATCCCTACCGTCAAGTGAAATCAAACCGGAGCCTCCCCTCATGTCCATCCCTCAATCCGGCGGCGGCCCGATCGAACATCACGACCAGCTGGCGCAGTATCTGGCGGACGGGTGCAAACCCAAGGAAGACTGGCGCATTGGCACCGAGCACGAGAAGTTCGGGTATATGAAGGATTCTCTGTTGCCGCTGCCCTACGAGGGGGATTGCTCTATCCGCGCCATGCTTGAGGGATTGCGCGACGGTCACGGTTGGGATCCGGTTGAAGAAGGCGGCAAACTGATCGGTCTGGTCAAGGACGGCGCGAACGTGTCGCTTGAACCCGGTGGCCAGCTTGAGCTTTCGGGCGCGCCGGTCGAGACCATTCACGAGACTTGCGACGAGGTGAATGCGCATTTGCGTGAAGTGCGCGATGTTGCGGACCGGATTGGCGCAGGCTTCATCGGGCTGGGTGCGGCACCGGAATGGTCGCATGAGCAGATGGATCTGATGCCCAAGGGTCGCTACAAGCTGATGAACGAGTACATGACCAAGGTCGGCACGATGGGCCGCGTCATGATGCGGCGAACCTGCACGGTGCAGGTGAACCTCGATTTCGGGTCCGAAGCCGACATGGTGCAAAAGCTGCGCGTCGCGCTGGCGTTGCAGCCGGTAGCGACGGCGCTTTTTGCGAATTCACCGTTTTTCGAGGGCAAGCCCAACGGGCATAAATCCTGGCGCAGCCGCGTCTGGCGTGATCTGGACGGCGCGCGCACCGGCATGTTGCCCTGGGCCTTCGAGGACGGCATGGGGTTCGAGCGTTGGGTGGATTACGCGCTCGATGTGCCGATGTATTTCGTCTACCGCGATGGCAAGTATATCGACGCACTTGGCCAGTCGTTCCGCGATTTCATGAAGGGCCAGTTGCCCGCCCTACCCGGCGAAAAACCGACGCTGAGCGATTGGGCAGATCACCTGACGACGGCCTTTCCGGAAGCACGTATCAAGAAGTATATCGAGATGCGGGGGGCTGATGGTGGTCCTTGGCGGCGCTTGTGTGCGCTGCCGGCGTTCTGGGTCGGGCTGATGTATGACCAGGGCGCGCTGGACGGCGCGTGGGATCTGGTCAAGGGCTGGGATGCGGAAACGCGCGAAGGATTGCGGGTGGCAGCGTCGGTTGACGGGCTTCAGGCTCAGGTCAACGGGGTGAACATGCACGACATCGCCCGCGAAGCCGTAGCTTTGTCCGAACAGGGGCTGAAGGCGCGTGCGCGCGCAGGGGCCGGCGGGCTGATCCCGGACGAGACGCATTTCCTGAACGCGCTGAAGGAAAGCATCGAGACCGGCAAGGTGCCTGCGGACGAGCTGATGGATGATTACAACGGCAAATGGAACGGCGATCTGAAACAGATCTACACGGATTATTCCTACTGATCAGGGTATTACAGTAAGCCCGCAGACAAAGGCGATGACTTTGTCTGCGGGCATTTCGCACGGATAAAGCCGGGGTCCGCGGCTCAGAGCGTAAAGGTTGAGACTGATGTAATCCGGTCCGCCCAGTTCTTCGGCCACCAGTTTCCAGCTTCTGCCGTTGTTGAAGGCCGTCTTCGAAAAGATGTAGGTGCGGCCCGTGACGTGACCCCGGTGGGTGCCCAAGGGCAGCGCGTCAAAGGCCGCCAGAAAGGCGTCCAACGCTCAGCTCTTTTTCGCGCCGATCTTCGGCTCATCACCCGCTTTGATGCGTCGGATGTTTTCGCGGTGACGCCAGAAGATCAGCAGCGTCAGCACGATACCCAGGATCAATGCGGATCCGTACCCCAGAAAGACCAGAAACACTGTCGAGGTCGCCGCCGACGCCAACGCCCCCATGGAGGATATGCGCGAGGCAAAGACCGCGATCAGCCATGCCGCACAACAGGCGAGCCCGACAGGCCAGGCCAGCGCCAGCAGCACGCCCAGGAATGTGGCGACCCCCTTGCCGCCCCTGAAACCCAGCCAGACCGGGTAGCAATGTCCGATCATGGCGGCCAGTGCCGCGATCTGTGCAGCATCTTCGCCCGCGAAATAACGCGCCAGCAGGACTGCAACCGCGCCTTTTGCGCCATCAAGGATCAGCGTGAGCGCGGCTGCCTTCTTGTTGCCGGTGCGCAGGACATTGGTGGCCCCGATGTTGCCTGACCCGATGCTGCGCAGATCGCCAAGGTTCATGACGCGCGCCAGCACCATGCCAAAGGCGATGGACCCGATCAGGTAACCAAGCAGAGCCCAAAGGGCGAGAACGACAACAGAGGATTCAATCAGGGGCATATCTCAGGAGGCCTTATAGATGCAGGTGCCGGCGACGTAGGTTTGCAGGACTTTACCTTGCATCCGCATCCCGTCAAAGGGCGTGTTTCGTGATTTCGACCGAAGGGTTTCGCGGTCCATGACAAACGGTGCGCCCTCGTCGAAAAGTACCAGATCCGCTGGCGCGCCTATGCTCAGACGCCCGCCGGGCAGACCAAGGCGCTTGGCCGGGTTGAACGACAGGGCGCGCCACAGCGTTGCGATATCCAGCATTTCGGCATGAACCAGTCGCAGGGCGGCAGGCAGCAGCGTCTCAAGCCCGACAGCACCGGATGCGGCTTCCTCGAAGGGCAGACGTTTGGATTCTTCATCTTGCGGGGTGTGCATG
>JAGXHB010000134.1 GCA_024636425.1 Roseobacter sp. | reverse complement strand
TTTCAGGCGGGTCTGGTACTGCGCATAGATTTCGGGGCCGCGGTGGTTATAGGCCCCTGCATCCGCCGTTGGCACCTTGTCCGGCGTCAGCGCGCGGTTTTTCCAGCCGTCGATGATGCCCGACAGCATTCGCGCAGGCCAGCGCTTGTCGTCGATCCCGTCCGCCTGCACCAACTGCTTGAGCAGGCGCAGCTGGTCGTCGGTGTCCAGAATGGTAAAGTTCGACTTCAGCCCCGCAAGTTCCGCATGGCGGCGCAGTAGCTTGACGCAGATCGCATGGAATGTCCCCAGCCACGGCATCCCTTCAATGCTTTGCCCCAGCATCTGCCCCACACGGTTTTTCATCTCGCGGGCGGCCTTGTTGGTAAAGGTCACGGCAAGAATTTCATTCGGGCGGGCGCGGCCGGTGTTCATCAGATGCACGATGCGGGCGGTCAGCGCCTTGGTCTTGCCGGTGCCGGCACCCGCCAGCATCAGCACAGGTCCGTCCATCCGTTCAACGGCGGCCCGTTGCGCAGGGTTCAGCCCGTCAAGATAGGGCTGCGGGCGCGCAGCCATCGCACGTGCCGACAGCGATGCGCCTTCAAAGGCGTCCATTTCGTCGAAATCATTCATGGAGACCAATCTAGCCCCCAAGGCCATCGAATGAAAGACACGTTCGCAAAATGTTCTTCACTTTGCGTCGCAAGATTGGCTTCATGCACCGCGACAATCTCGGGTTTTCACCGGTCATGAACCTCTCTTTCGCAACAATTGACGCTTTTCTTAACCCTTTTTTAACCGAATCCGGTCAGCCTCGGGCACTAACTCAAAATATCTGGAGAATGGGGATGTTCAGAAGCGATGACGCGAATCTGCTCCGCAGTCAGTTGGACCGCTTCAGCATCCCGATGTTCATGGCGCAACTGGACCCGGGCACCGACCGGTTTTTCATGCTGGCGCTGAATGAACATCACGAACGCGAAACCGGCATGACCACGGCGGATGTTGCGGGCAAACCGCTTGATGCCGTACTGCCGCCCGATCAGGCCGATACCGTCAACCAACGCTATCTGGGATGCATTCGGCAATCCGCCCCCCTGCGCTACCGGGAGCAGTTGAAAATGCCGCGCGGGCAGATGATCTGGGATACCACGCTGCACCACATCATCGGGCGCGGCGGTGTGCACCGCGTTGTGGGCAGCGCAATTGTCGTACACCGCATCAGCCGTGACCAGCGCGATACCCTCGCCTTCGAAGACGTGCGTTATTTCTCGACAACGTCGTCGTGCCAGCTGCAACATATCGTTCAGTTGCTTGAAGCGATCGAAAGCGGTGCCCTGCATCCGAGCGCGCTTCAGGGGTCTGCCGGTGTGTTGGCCGGGTTGTGCCGGTCCATCGACAAGACGATGCAAGACCTGCGCACCATTGCGCAGGAACGGCTTGCCGTCGGATCCGCCCCCGCAACGCATCTGCTGGGCCCCTCGAACGCAGCCCCCCAGTTCGACGAGGTTGAAAAAGCGATGTCCGCACTCATGGCGCTGGCCGATACCTTACCGCGGGGCGATTTTCGGAAATTTGGCGGGGCTGTGCGCTGACCCCACCAGACCCCGGCACTGACCGCGCTGGACAATCAGGAGCGCGGCTGCACAGATACCGGAATGGATCTGCACAGCACATACCCTGCCCTTTGTGATCTGCGCCGCCGCGCGCAGCGGCGCGTGCCGAAATTCGTGTGGGAATATCTGGACAGCGCGACAGGGAACGAAACCACCAAGGCACTGAACCGCAGTGCGCTTGACAGCATCGGCTTCCTGCCGTCGGTGTTGCACGGCGAGTTCACCCCCGACCTTTCTGCAACACTTTTGGGCCGGAAGTTTCCCCTGCCTTTCGGTATTGCGCCCATCGGCATGTCGGGGCTGATCTGGCCGGACGCCGAAGGCCATCTGGCCCGCGCCGCCGCACGCGCGAACCTGCCCTACGCGCTATCGACCGTGGCAAGCCAAAGCCCCGAAGACCTGGCACCGCATCTGGGGAGTGACGCTTGGTTTCAGATGTATCCGCCGCGCGACCCCGAAATTCGCAAGGATATGCTTGACCGCGCAAAGGCTGCCGGCTTCAACGGGCTGATCCTGACGGTTGATGTGCCCGTCGCCAGCCGCCGCGAACGTCAGACACGGTCCGGCCTGACCAACCCGCCGCGGCTGACCCCGCGGCTGCTGGCGCAGGTGGCCTGCCGCCCGGTGTGGGCTGCCGGCATGGCGCGGCGCGGGATGCCGCATATGCGGATGCTCGATAAATACAGCGACACAAGCGGTCAGGGACTGTCGTCAACCGCACATGTGGGCTATCTGCTGCGGACCTCGCCCGATTGGGAATATGTCAACTGGTTGCGAGATGCATGGGATGGTCCCTTCATCGTCAAGGGCGTCTTGCGCCCCGGGGATGCCGCCGCCCTTGAAAGAATCGGCGTGGATGCGATCTGGGTTTCCAATCATGCCGGTCGGCAATTCGACGGAGCGCCCGCCACCATCACCGCCTTGCCCGCCGTCCGTGCCGCAACGCAGCTGCCAATTCTTTTCGACAGCGGTATCGAAAGCGGTCTGGATATTCTGCGCGCGCTGGCCTTGGGGGCGGATTTCGTGATGCTGGGGCGCGCATTTCATTATGCGCTTGCTGCCCTTGGCGCCCGCGGCATTGACCATCTGATCGACATGCTTGCAAAAGATCTTGGCGCAAACATGGGCCAGATGGGGGCCAGAACCCTCAGGAAATTACCTGCGCCGATCAACTTGCAAGACCTGCCTGTGATTCCAAATGGTAAAAAATCCTCGCCGAAGGCATAAAAACTCTGCTTGCACACCCTTTCAAAGCGGATAACGTCCGCTGCACTGCCGCATTTTCTTCGACCAGCGAGGCCTCCATGACAGACTTCAAGAAAATCCTGATCGCGAACCGGGGTGAGATTGCCATTCGCATCATGCGGGCCGCCAACGAGATGGGCAAAAAGACCGTTGCGGTCTTTGCCGAAGAAGACAAGCTGGGCCTGCACCGTTTCAAGGCGGACGAAGCCTATCGCATCGGCGCGGGTCTGGGGCCGGTCGCGGCGTATCTGAGCATTGACGAAATCATCCGCGTTGCCAAGGCGTCTGGTGCCGACGCGATCCATCCGGGCTATGGCCTGTTGTCGGAAAACCCCGATTTCGTGGATGCCTGCGTGCAGAACGGCATCACGTTCATTGGCCCGCGTGCTGAAACCATGCGCGCGCTTGGCGACAAGGCATCGGCCCGGCGTGTCGCGATGGAGGCGGGTGTGCCGGTCGTGCCGGCCACCGAAGTTCTGGGCGACGACATGGATCTGGTGCGCAAGCAGGCCGCCGAAGTCGGTTATCCCCTGATGCTCAAGGCGTCCTGGGGCGGCGGCGGGCGCGGCATGCGCCCGATCGCATCCGAAAAGGAGCTTGAGGAGAAGGTCCGCGAAGGCCGCCGCGAGGCCGAAGCGGCCTTTGGCAATGGCGAGGGGTATCTGGAAAAGATGATCCTCAAGGCGCGTCATGTCGAGGTTCAGATCCTCGGCGACAAGCACGGCGAGATCTACCACCTCTACGAACGCGATTGCTCGGTCCAGCGGCGCAACCAGAAGGTCGTCGAACGCGCCCCCGCCCCCTACCTGACCGACGCACAGCGCGCAGAAGTCTGCGAGTTGGGCCACAAGATCTGCGCCCACGTGAATTATGAATGTGCCGGGACTGTCGAATTCCTGATGGATATGGAGGACGAACAGTTCTACTTCATCGAGGTAAATCCCCGCGTGCAGGTCGAACACACCGTGACCGAGGAAGTCACCGGCATCGACATCGTGCAGGCGCAGATCCTGATTGCGGAGGGCAAGACCATTGCCGAGGCGACCGGCAAGGCGTCACAGGACGATGTGCAACTGACCGGCCATGCGCTGCAGACCCGGATCACCACCGAAGACCCGCAGAACAACTTCATCCCCGATTATGGCCGGATCACCGCCTTTCGCGAAGCGACGGGCATGGGCATCCGTCTTGACGGCGGCACTGCTTATTCCGGCGGTGTGATCACGCGCTACTACGACAGCCTGCTGGTCAAGGTCACCGCCAAGGCGCAGACCCCCGAGCAGGCCATCGCCCGCATGGACCGCGCCTTGCGCGAATTCCGTATCCGCGGCGTCAGCACCAACATCGCGTTTGTCGAAAACCTGCTCAAGCATCCGACCTTCCTCGACAATACCTACCACACCAAGTTCATCGACCAGACGCCCGAGCTTTTCACCTTCAAGAAACGCCGTGACCGCGCGACCAAGGTGCTGACCTATATCGCGGACATCACCGTGAACGGGCACCCCGAGACCAAAGGGTTCGAGCGTCCCGCCGCGACCGTACGCGCCCCCCAGCCCCCTGCCGCCAAGGCAGAACCGCAGATGGGAACGCGCAATCTGCTGGAGCAGCAAGGCCCGCAAGCCGTGGCCGACTGGATGGGCCAGCAGCGCCAGTTGCTGATCACCGATACGACCATGCGCGACGGGCACCAGTCGTTGCTGGCCACGCGGATGCGCAGCCATGACATGATCAAGGTCGCCCCCGCCTATGCCGCCAACCTGCCGACGCTCTTCTCGATGGAATGCTGGGGCGGTGCGACCTTCGATGTGGCGTATCGCTTCTTGCAGGAATGTCCGTGGCAGCGTCTGCGCGATTTGCGCGCCGCGATCCCCAACATCATGACCCAGATGCTTTTGCGCGGCTCGAACGGGGTGGGCTATACTAACTATCCCGACAATGTCGTGCAGGAGTTCGTGCGCGTCGCCGCCGCCGAGGGTGTCGATGTGTTCCGCGTGTTCGACAGCCTGAACTGGGTGGAAAACATGCGCGTTGCGATGGATGCCGTGATCGACAATGGCAAGATCTGCGAAGGCACGATCTGCTATACCGGCGATATCTTTGACCCGGACCGCGCGAAATACGACCTGAAATATTATGTCGCCATGGGCAAGGAATTGCAGGCCGCGGGCGCGCATGTGCTGGGTCTGAAAGACATGGCCGGTCTGTTGAAACCCAACGCAGCCAAGGCGCTGGTGCAGGCGCTGAAAGCCGAAGTGGGCCTGCCGATCCATTTCCACACCCATGACACGGCAGGTGTGGCGATCGCCACGATCATGGCCGCCTCCGAGGCAGGCGTCGATGCGGTGGATTGCGCGATGGATGCGCTGTCGGGCAACACCAGTCAGGCCACGCTGGGCTCAGTGGTCGAGGCTCTGAAACACACCGACCGCGACACCGGGCTGTCCATGCCCGCGGTGCGCGAAATCTCCAACTACTGGGAAGAGGTGCGCACCGAATATGCCGCCTTCGAGACCGGGATGCAGGCCCCCTCCTCCGAAGTTTATCTGCACGAGATGCCCGGCGGGCAATTCACCAACCTCAAGGCGCAGGCTGCGTCCATGGGGCTGGACGATCGCTGGCCCGAGGTTGCCAAAACCTATGCCGACGTGAACCAGATGTTCGGTGACATCGTCAAGGTCACGCCCTCGTCCAAGGTGGTGGGGGACATGGCGCTGATGATGGTGTCCCAAGGTCTGACGCGCGCGCAGGTCGAAGATCCCAAGGCCGAAATGTCCTTTCCCGACAGTGTGATCGACATGATGCGCGGCAATCTGGGCCAGCCTCCCGGCGGGTTCCCCGATGGCATCGTCAAGAAAGTGCTGAAAGGGGAAAAGCCGAACACCGAACGCCCCGGCGCGCATCTGCCGCCCACCGACCTTGAAGCGACCCGCAAGGAGCTGAGCGAACAGCTTGAAGGGGTGAAGATCGGTGATGACGATCTGTCGGGCTACCTGATGTATCCCAAGGTTTTCCTGGATTACATGGGACGTCACCGCAGCTATGGCCCCGTCCGCGTGCTGCCGACGCGGACGTTCTTCTACGGGATGGAACCGGGCGAGGAGATTACCGCCGAAATTGATCCCGGCAAGACGCTTGAAATCCGTCTGCAGGCGATCAGCGAGACCAGCGATGACGGCGAGGTCAAGGTATTCTTTGAGCTCAACGGCCAACCCCGCGTGGTGCGTGTGCCCGACCGTCTGGTCAAAGGGGCGACGGCGCAGCGGCCCAAGGCGGAGACCGGCAACGCCAACCACATCGGCGCACCGATGCCCGGCGTCGTGGCATCCGTGGGCGCAACCGTCGGCCAACAGGTCAAGGCGGGCGATCTGCTGCTGACGATCGAAGCGATGAAGATGGAAACCGGCATCCACGCCGACCGCGATGCCGTGGTCAAGGCGGTTCATGTTAGTCCGGGCGGGCAGATCGACGCCAAGGATCTGTTGGTTGAACTTGAATAAAAAGCAAGGGGCCAGCTACGCGGTGTCGCATTGTCTGGTCCTTTTTTCACGCTAAACTGTCAGACGAAACGCAATCGAGCGGACGCTGATCTCATGCCCTATGAATGGAAAACCTCTCCCACTGCCGCAACGCAGGAACTGCGCCTTTGGCCGCACCAATCCTTGCCCCCCAAGGGGTTTGCGGCCTTTATCCTCACAACCTTTACGCTGA
>JAGXHB010000133.1 GCA_024636425.1 Roseobacter sp. | reverse complement strand
CGGTCGCCGGCAAAAGGCCGGTGATCGACAACCTCGGTGGGGATCCCCCGTTCGCGCGCCCAGGAAATCCCGCCAGCCTCCGCCACATTGGAGACGATGACGCACGGCCGCGCAGGGTGATCCCCGGTCATGTCTTCGACCAGCGCGCGCATGTTCGAGCCGCCCCCCGACAGAAAGATCGCAACCCGCGTTGTCACAAAAGCTGACCCGAATATTCGATCCCGGCTGCGTCGGTGACATACCCCATTTCATAAACGGTTTCGCCCGCTTCGCTCAGCAGGGTTTTGAGCCCCTGCGCCGCGTCCGCATCGACCACAAGGATCATGCCGACGCCGCAATTGAAGGTCTTGAGCATCTCGGCCTCGGCCATGCCGCCGGTTTTGGCCAACCATTTGAACACGCCCGGCATGTCCCACGCATCAAGGCTGATTTCGGCCCCCATATCCTCGGGCAGCACCCGGGGCAGGTTTTCGGTCAGACCGCCGCCGGTGATATGGGCCAGCGCATGCACGCCCCCTGCCCGCACCGCTTGCAATGCGGGTTTCACATACAGCCGCGTCGGTGTCAGCAACACCTCGCCCAAGGTGCCCTCAGCCCAGGGACACTGCGCATCCCAGCCAAGCCCCGACATCTGCACAAGCTTGCGCACCAGGCTGTAGCCGTTGGAATGGACGCCGTCGCTGGCAAGGCCCAGCAGAACATCGCCGGCCTTTACGCCGTTAGGCAGATCCTGCCCCCGCTCCATCGCGCCCACGGCAAAGCCTGCAAGGTCGAAATCACCGTCGGAATACATCCCCGGCATCTCTGCGGTTTCACCGCCGATCAGCGCGCAGCCCGACCCTTCGCAGCCCTTGGCGATGCCTTCGATAATCCGCGCGGCCTCTTCGGTCTCAAGCTTACCGGTCGCGAAGTAATCGAGGAAAAAGAGCGGCTCGGCCCCCTGACAGACCAGATCATTGACGCACATGGCGACCAGATCGACGCCCACACCGTCAACGTTGCCGGTATCAATCGCGATCCGCAGCTTGGTCCCCACGCCATCGGTCGCCGCCACGAGGATAGGATCGACATAGCCCGCGCCTTTCAGATCAAACAAGGCACCGAAGCCCCCCAGACCGGACATCACGCCGGGCCGCTTGGTCCGCTTGGCAGCAGGTTTGATCCGTTCGACAAGCGCGTTGCCTGCATCGATATCGACCCCTGCATCTGCATAGGTCATTCCGTTCTTGGGGTTGGTCATGCCGAAGGGCCTCGCCGCTGATTGCCTTTGCGACAGGGGGTTATAGCACGCAGCACAGTCGTGCAATGCAAGACAGATCAATACTATCCATCTTGACCTTGACGCCAGCCTGACGCGCGCTTACGAAAACGGCATGGCGGGCCTGTAGCTCAATTGGTTAGAGCAGAGCGCTCATAACGCTTTGGTTGCGGGTTCAAGTCCTGCCGGGCCTACCACATCCCCATTTTCCGTCATGTTTTATTGGCTTTTTTGAGTGACTGTGAACCACGGATGAATGACCGTGGTCCGCTTTCTTGAAATCAATCGCTGGCATTTTGGTGATGGCTGTCGCTGTCAAACCCGCTCTTTATACGCCCTCGGAGTAGATTTCCGAAGTCTTGGCTTCCGTATCGCTTCACGTATTTCCCGCGAAGTGATGCACGGAGCGGGAGTATGTCGCCGACCGGGATTGTCAGAAACACAAACGCCGTCAATCTATGCCCCGGATGAAAGCGGGCCCCCGTCCCTGAACCTGTAGCCGACGCCTGGTTCGTTCTGGATCAACTGGGGGCTGGCCGGATCTTCCTCGATCTTCTTGCGCAGCGCCCGGATGCTGACCCGCAGATACTCGACATGGTCGATATGCGCAGCGCCCCAGACCTCGCGCAGAAGATGGGTATGAGTCAGGACTTTGCCAGGGTGACTGGCCAGAGCGGACAGGAGGGTGAATTCCTTGGGGGTCAATTTGATCTCGGTGTCGTCCTTCAAGACGGTGTGACCGTCCAGATCGATCCTCAGAGGACCAACAGAAAGCTTGCGGACCCGCCCTGTCCGTTCGTCGGCCCGCCGCAGACAAGACCGGATCCGCGCCAGAAGCTCTTCGCTATCGAAGGGTTTGGTAACATAGTCATCTGCCCCGAGGTCCAGCGCCGCGACCTTCTCGCTTGAGGCTTCACGTGCCGTGAGCACGATGATCGGGACTGACTTTTCCCGAAAGGTGCTGATAAGTTCCAGACCGTCGCGGTCAGGCAATCCGAGGTCCAGCAGAACCAGTTGCGGCAGTGTGCCTTTGAGGGTGCTTATCGCGGCCGCCGCGCAATCGGCTTCGATCGTGGCATACCCGCTGCGTTCAAGGGCGACACGCAACAGCCTGCGGATCGGCATTTCATCGTCGACGATCAGTATTGGCGCGCTCACCCGATATCCTCCATTGAGACATGCACGATTGCATCATGCGGGATGCGGATCGTAAAGCGTGATCCCCCCTGCTGGCGCCGCGCGGCTTCGACGGTAAACCCCATGGCTTCGACAAAACCCTTGACGATCGCAAGCCCTAGACCTGACCCCCCGGTGCGATCCGACGTCTCGCCACGGGCGAAGCGGTCAAAGATCCGCTGTTCGCTGCCCGGCGGAATCCCGGGCCCGCCGTCCAGCACATCAATGACCGGTCCCCGCCGACCCATCCGGGCCACAATCTCGATCGGTTCAGTCTCGGGAGAATATTTCGCCGCGTTATCGACAAGGTTCAAAAGCGCATGGTTGAATAAAACCGCATCAGCGCGGACGAGCGGCAGGGTCGGATCGATCGTGGTCAGCACACTGCGCCCCGCCAAGGATTTGGCAAGGTCGTTCACGGCTGAAACGATGACATCAGTCAGATCAATAGGTGCCAGATCCGGCGTGACCGCCCCTTCCTCGATCCGGGTGAGATCCAGCAGATCGGACAGGAAACGGTTGAGGCGCCGGGCCTCGCTGCGGACCGTTTCGACCAGTTCTGCCTCGTCCCCGGTAGCTGATATGGCTTCGGCGGCGGCGGTCACCGCGGTCAGCGGGGTGCGCAGGTCGTGGCTGAGCGACGCAAGCAATGCCGCGCGCAAGGAGTCGCGCTGACGCACGACCTCCATCTCGCGCATGTCGGTTTCAAGTTTCAGTCGCTCGTGAGCCAGAGCCGCCTGATCAATCAGGCTTTCAGCAAGAGCAGCCCTTTCAGATGGGATCGGCGCACGCCCCGGGGGGCCGCGAAACCCGAGGATTGCCAAGGTGCCGAGCGAGGTTTTGAGAGGCCGGAACTGCCATTCGCTGGCCGTCAGGGTGTCCGTCCCAGTACCTGCGGCCTCGCCATGATCCATCACCCATTCCGCAGCCGCACGGTCCACCGCCGTCAGCTTCGGTTTGGTCTGGCCAAATGCCGTGATTTCAATCCCATCACCCGCCGGATGCAGCACGATGGTTTGCACGGCCAAAAGCGATCGCAGCTCATCGCGGATCAGCTGTGCGGTCTCCTCTGTGGTGCTGGCTGCTCCAAGCCGCGTGGCAAATCGCGCAAGCCCGGCATTCTCGCGGGCACTGCGCATGGCAAGCGCTGCGGCGGCGCGGGCGCGGGCGGCCAGCTGACCCGTGATCACCGCGACAATCACCAGAAGGATCGCCGTGATGACGTTGACGGGACTGTAGATGATGAAGGTGTAATATGGCGGCAGAAAAAAGAAGTTATACGCAAGCCCGGCTGCAATCGCCGCCACAAGTCCCGCCCTGAACCCGTAGAAACTGGCTGTCGCAATCACCGGAACAAGATACAGCATGTCTATCGGGCCCCGCCCGATCCAGTCTTGGGCAAGGGCAGCGGCACTGGTCAATGCGGCGACGGATGCGATGCCGACAGCGTCTCCGGCCCAGCTTCCACTGGGGATAAAGCGCCGCCAGTTGCTGGGACGGGCCTGTTCGTCGAAGGGGATCAGATGAATGGCAACGCCGGAGGTCCGGTCAAGAATATCCTGCACCATCCGGTCGCGCCGCCGAAACCAGCGTCTGCGGATGCCGCGCGATTTGCCCATGACAACCTGCGTGGCGCGCACTTCCTTGCACTGCACCACCATCGCTTCCCGGACGGACGTGGCGGGGATCGATTGCAATGTGGCCCCAAGCGACGCTGCAAGCGACAGGTTGCGCGCCAGCTGCGTTCTTTCCGCATCGCTGAAGCCCGCCGCAGCCGGTGTTTCCACATAAAGCGCGGTGATCGGCGCTTTCAGCGCATCAGCAAGCCGCTTGGCGGCACGCACGACCTGTTCGCCGCCAGCGGATTCCGAGACGGCAACCAGAATGCGCTGCCCCCCGGTATAGCCGCCATCCTTGCCCATGACGCTTTGGTGTTCCTGAATCCGCGCATCGACATATTGCGCTGCATGGCGCAGAACCAGTTCCCGCAGCGCAAGCAGGTTCCCTTTGGAAAAGAAGTGATCCAGCGCATGCCGCGCCTGCTCGGGAACGTAGATCTTGCCATCGGCCAGCCGCTTTATCAGATCTTCCGGCGGAAGGTCGATCAGTTCGATCTCGGCATTCTCGAACACCTTGTCGGGCACTGTTTCGCGCACGCGGACATGGGTGAAGCTGCCGACAACGTCATTCAGGCTTTCGACATGCTGGATATTGACGGTGGTCATCACATCGATGCCAGCGACCAGCAGTTCTTCGATATCCTGCCAGCGTTTGGGGTGGCGGCTGCCGGGCGCATTGGTGTGCGCAAGTTCATCGACCAGAACGATCTCGGGATGACGGTCCAGCACTGCGTCCAGATCCATTTCTGTCAGCAGCTGCCCCTTGTAGGTTATCTTTTTCCGATCAATGACGGGCAAGGGTGCGACAAGGGCTTCGGTTTCCTTGCGACCATGGGTTTCGACCACGCCGATCACGACATCGCTGCCAGCCTCAAGCTTTTCAGCCCCCTCCAGCAGCATCTCGTAGGTTTTCCCGACGCCGGGTGCGGCGCCGAGAAAGATTTTCAGGGTGCCGCGCCCCTCGCGTTCAGCGGCGCGAAGCAGTGCATCTGGCGAGGGGCGGACTTCATCAGGCATGGCGTAGATTACTCCGCTTCCGCAATGCTGGGCAACTCCGCATCAAGCGCAAGGTTCAGTTCGAGCACATTAACGATGCGACTTTGCGTGAATACACCACCGGGTCGGGCTGCCATCCGATCTATGACCGACCGGACTGCCATTGGATCGACGCCGCGGGCCTCTGCCACGCGGCCTGACTGAAACAACGCACCAGAGAGTGTGATGTGAGGGTCAAGGCCGGCACCGGAGGCGGTGACAAGATCCGCCGGAATGGGGCGGTTGTCTGCGGCCCCCCCATGGTCGGCAATCAGGGCTTCGGCCCGCGCTGCAAGTTCAGGGTTGGCGGGCGAAAGGTTGGATCCGCCCGCCCCTGCCGCATCATAGTCAACAGCCGAGGGCCGTGGCCAGATATACTCTGGCGATGTGAAGCTTTGCGCAATCAGGCGGCTGCCGATGACTGTGCCGTCTTCATGGGTGATCAGCGATCCGTTTGCCGTGGCAGGTGTGACCGCCTGCGCGAAGCCGAGGATCACAAGGGTATAGCCTGCCACGCAGATCGCCATGGTGGCGACGGTCACGCGAAGGCCCGAGATGATATCAGACATGTGTGGTTCTCCTTTCAGTGCCGCTCAGGGCAGTGAGAAATGTTCAGCAAGCGGACCAAGTGCTGCTGCTGGCAGGAAGGTAAGCGCACCGAAGATGACAACGGTGATCGCAAGCATTGTCCCGAAGGTCGCATCTTCGACCCCGAGCGTTCCCGCGCTTTCCGCCGCGCGACGCTTGGTCATGAGGCTCCCCACGATTGCAAGCGGCAGGATGATGGGCAGGAAGCGCCCCAGCAACATGACAATACCTGTGGCGATGTTCCACGCAGCGGTGCCGTCACCCAGCCCTTCGAACCCCGAACCGTTATTGGCCGCAGCCGACGTGAACTCGTACAGGATCTCGGAGAAGCCATGCGCGCCCATTTCCTGAACGGTCGACTGGCCAAGCGAGGTTGCCGCAAAGAGTGCCGTGCCGCCGAGGATCAGGAAGGCGTGACTGAACAGCGCAAGGATCGCCAGTCGCACCTCTTTTGCTTCGATCCGGTGGCCCAGATATTCCGGCGTCCGTCCCACCATCATACCCGCGACAAAGACCGCGACGATGATGTAAAGGAACATGTTGATCATGCCCACGCCGACACCGCCGAATGTCGCGTTCAGCCACATACCGGCCATCGGCATCAGCCCCGTCAGCGGATTGAGGCTGTCATGCATCGCACCCACCGACCCGTTCGAGGTCGAGGTGGTCAGGACTGCCCAAAGCGGGCCGCCCGTCGCGCCAAAACGCAGTTCCTTGCCTTCAAGGTTGCCGCTCTCGGTGGAGACGGGCAATTCCGCGAAAGCGGGGGTTGGTGCCGATTCAAATGCAACCGATCCGCTGATCTTGACCAAAATGAACAGGGCCATCACCGCAAAGATCACCGAGGCGTGTTTCATCCGGCCGATAATGCCGCCGAACATCCAGACGCAGGCCATCGGGATCAGGATGATCGCGATCATGGCCAGACCGTTGGTCCAGAAGCTGGGGTTTTCCAGCGGATGCGTGGCGTTGGGTCCGAAAAAACCGCCGCCGTTGGTACCAAGCTGCTTGATGGTCAGGAAGGCAGCGACCGGCCCGCGTGCGATGGTCTGCGTGACCCCTTCAAGGGTGGTGGCCACGGCAGAGCCTTGCAGCGTCATCGGCATACCGCCAAGCACCATGATCACAGCGACCACCACCGCAACCGGAAGCAGCACAAGAAAGCTTGCCCGCTGCACATCGAGCAGAAAGTTGCCAAGCGTTGCCCGCCCCGCGATACCGCGGGCAAGTGCTGCCAGCGCTGCAATGCCGGTCGCGGCTGAAACGAACTGCAACCACATCAGGCCGGCAAGCTGGCTGAGATAGCTCATGGAGGCTTCGCCTGAATAGTGCTGCAGGTTGGTGTTGGTGGTAAAGGACGCGGCAGTGTTGAACACCAGCGTCGGATCATGCGGGCCCATGCCGTCCGGGTTCAGCGGCAGAAATTGCTGAAGCGCCAGAATGCTGAACGTCACGGTGAACATGATCGCATTGAACACCAGCATCGTGACAAGATAGCTTTTCCAGCCCTGTTCATCCGATGCTCCGCCGATCCGGGTAAACACCGATGTCCAGCGGTCTGGTTGCCCCGGTACGGGGTCCATCACGCGTTTCATGTAAGCACCAAGCGGCCACGACAAAAGCGCGGTCCCGCCGATGATGAGGAAGACGATAAACACATGTTCCATGGGGTCAGTCCTTGAAGAGCCGGGTCACGACGCCGATCAAAGCGGCGAAAATCGCTATCCCGAGTGCGTAGGTAAGAATGATCATTTGCGTCTCCTTCACGCGAGGCCGAGGCCGGACACGACCACGTCAATCAGCTTGATGCCGACGAAGGGGACGATCAGGCCGCCAAGCCCGTAGATACCAAGGTTCTGGATCAGCTGGCGCGATGCGCTTTGCGGGCGATACGCCACGCCACGCAGGGCCAGCGGCACCAAAAGCGGGATGATGAGGGCGTTGAAGATGATGGCCGACAGAATGGCGCTTTGCGGACTGCTCAGCCCCATGACGTTCAGCGCATCAAGCCCCGGATAAAGCGCCACGAAGATCGCCGGAAGAATGGCGAAATACTTTGCGACGTCGTTGCTGATCGAGAACGTGGTCAGCGCGCCGCGTGTCATCAGAAGCTGCTTGCCGATGCCCACAACCTCGATCAGTTTGGTCGGGTTGTTGTCGAGGTCGACCATGTTGCCCGCCTCGCGCGCGGCCTGGGTGCCGGTGTTCATCGCCACACCAACATCGGCCTGCGCAAGTGCCGGCGCGTCGTTGGTGCCGTCGCCGCACATGGCGACCAGCTTGCCGCCCGACTGTTCCTTGCGGATCAGTTCGAGCTTGTCCTCCGGCGTTGCCTCCGCGAGGAAGTCATCGACGCCGGATTCCGCCGCGATGGCCGCCGCCGTCAACGGGTTGTCGCCGGTGATCATCACGGTGCGAATGCCCATGCGGCGCAGTTCGGCGAAGCGTTCCTTGATCCCCGCCTTGACGATGTCCGACAGGTTGATCGCACCTAACAGACGCGAGCCATCGACAACAGCGAGGGGCGTGCCGCCCGCGCGCGAGATTTTCTCGGTCACGGACCGCATCTGCTTGACTGCG